>CANRBH010000019.1 GCA_947628825.1 uncultured Clostridia bacterium
AAACCTCCTTATGACATTTTTATTTTATCATAAGAAGGTGTATTTTTAAACTTTACACAAATATTTCTATATACTCTAAATTATTACTTCTTTTTGCGACACTTATTTTCTTTACGCTTTTCACAGAGAAAATCAAAAAGCTCATTTACTTTTTCTGCTTCATTAAACTTCAAAGCCTTTTCTCTTAACTGTCTAACAACCTTATCAGACACATAGCAGTTAATAATCGCATTCTTTAAAGTCCGGTTGAAAAGATTGACTGGAATACAATTATCTTTGCAAAAATCATTTAATGAAAGAGTGCTGTTTGCATAAGCAATGGCAAGTCGTTTAGAAGTAGTTTTGTTGAAATTAAAATCGTGTCTTTCGTGGAAACGTTTTCTCCAAGTTGCTTTGCCACGCTCTACACATTTTTTTGCCGCTGATAATCCATTTTTCTCGTAAACTTGTCTGTACGAATTATCAAGACTAATCTTTTGCATTCTAGAAGCCACATCATCGGAAACTATATTTTCTACAACAGCAGCATCCAAAATTGAATAAAAGACACTCCGAGATGCATGAGGGTAATCTTCTTGGAAATCAAGGTAACTATAATTGCCATAAGAGTATAAAGTAGCTATTCTTGCTATCCGTTTTCTTGAAAAATCTTTTAAAGCTCTAAAACAAGAGGGCATAGAAATACTCCTTTCTGTATATTTATGCATTTCAGAAAAGTTCTTGCGAAAGTTGACAGACTTGCATAAAGAAAATATGTCAATATACAAACCATATTTATATTATACATTTTTTTTATGTAAATTGCAAGAAGATTTTAATATTGGATTGCTTAAAAACTGCTATTTTTCTTACAAGTTACATTTAATTTTTCACTTGACCTTAATTTTTTTTACAAAAAGTAAAAAAAGGATGACATTGACTTTTATAATAAATCGTATTACAATAAGAAAGTATTAAAATATGTAACTTATAAACAAAATAAAATTTAAAAGGAGACAAAGTAAATATGAGTAGCACTAAATATTATTTTACATCAGAAGCTGTATCAATAGGACATCCAGACCATGTATGTGATATGATTTCTGATAGTATATTGGATGAGTGTTTAAAACAAGATAAATATTCAAGAGTAGCTTGTGAAACAATGGCAAAAAATGATTTTATTATTTTGTCAGGTGAAATCACAACTAATGCAAAAGTAGATGTTGAAAAGATAGTAAAAGATACTGTAAAAAGAATAGGATATACTTACACTCCGAGAGTATTAAATTTACTAAGTAAACAATCCCCAGATATTGCACAAGGTGTGGATATTGGTGGGGCAGGTGACCAAGGTATTATGTTTGGTTATGCAAATAAAGAAACTCCTGAATATATGCCACTTGCAATAACAATGGCACATAAGTTAATAAGATTAGCTACTGATTTACGTGAAGAAGGAAAATTTAAATATGCAATGCCTGATATGAAATCACAAGTAACATTAGAATATGAAAATGGAAAAGCAAAAAGAGTTGATACAATGTTAATGTCAATTCAACATTTAGCAAATTTTAATGAAAAAGAATTTAAAGATTTCATAAAAAATGAAATAATGATTAAAGTTGCAAAAGAATATAATCTTAATACTGACTTTAAGGTATTGATAAATCCAACTGGCAAATTTGTAATTGGAGGACCAGAGGGTGATGCAGGACTTACAGGAAGAAAAATAATTGTTGATACTTATGGAGGATATGCACCACATGGAGGAGGAGCTTTTTCTGGAAAAGATCCTACAAAAGTAGATAGGAGTGCAGCATATATGGTAAGATATTTAGCAAAAAATATTGTAGCTTCTGGAATTGCAGATGAGTGTTTATTACAATTATCTTATGCAATAGGAGTTGCAGAGCCAATATCAATTTTCATTGATTGCAAAGGTACTAATAAGGTAGATAATGATAAAATAATTAAAGCAATTTATGATAACTTTGATTTATCACCAAAAGGAATAATTGAAAAACTAGAATTAAGAAATCCTGTATATAGAGAGACTTGCAATGGTGGACATTTTGGAAGAAGATATTTAGATAAAGATAAAAAAATAGAATGCACTTGGGAAAAGTTAGATAGTGTAGATATATTTAAGAAGATTTTAACTAATAAAATATAATTTTTAGGAAAAAATAGTTATTAACAGTTTAAATTACCAACTTAAAATGTCATAAAACAAAAATCAATAAAATCAATATTTTGTTTAGTACACTAAACAAAATATTGACAAAAGAAAAATATTACGATATAATATTCTTAAATATAAAAGAAAGGGATTTATCAATTAAATAGATTATAAAATTTCTATATAATTGATTATACGAGAAATTTATGATTATTCGTGAAAAATATTTATCTAAAATTAGACCATTTTATGAACAAGATTTAATAAAAGTAATAATGGGAGTTAGAAGATGTGGTAAATCTGTTATATTATTACAGATAATAGATGAATTAAAAGAAAAAGGAATACCAGAATCTCAAATAATATATATAAACTTTGAATATGAAGATTATTCTTTTATAAAAGATGATATGGATTTACATAATTTTATCAAAGAAAAAATAGTAAACAAAGATAAATATTATTTATTTTTTGATGAAATTCAAAATGTTGAACACTGGGAAAAAGCCATCAATTCATTTAAAGCTTCTAAAAATGTATCAATATTCATCACTGGGTCTAATAGTGACTTATTATCTGGAGAACTTGCTACACATATTGCAGGAAGATATGTAAGTTTTAAAATATACCCATTTACATTTAAGGAAGTATGTGAACTAAAAAATATAAAAGATAGAAAAGATATAGAAGAAGCTTTTGACGACTATATAAAATGGGGTGGTATGCCACAAAGATTTATGATGACAGATGAAGCACAAACTATAACATATTTATCTGATATATATAACTCTATTTTAGTAAAAGACATTATAGCTAGATTTAATATAAAAGATTTAGATTTATTTAACAGAATAGTAGAATATATAGTTACAACGCCATCTCAGAATTTTTCAGCAGAAAGTTTATCTAATTATTTTGCAAATAAAGATGATAGAGAAGTTTCAAAAATTACACTATACAATTATTTAGAATATATGACAAAAGCTATGATGATAAACAAGGCAGATAGGTATGATGTTAGAGGAAAAAGAATATTAAATGGAAAATACAAGTATTATTTAACTGATTTAGGATTTGGACAAATAATGAACATTGGAAAAAGACCTCAATTAGGAGCATATTTAGAGAATATTGTATATAATGAATTACTATCTAGGGGATATGATGTAAAGGTAGGAAATTTAGAAGGTGGAGAAATAGATTTTATAGCTACAAGATTTAAAGAAAAAATTTATATTCAAGTAGCATACATTTTAGCAGACGATTCAGTTATAGAAAGAGAATTTGGAGTATTTAAAAATATAGAAGACAACTATCCTAAATATGTTTTAACAATGGATAAATTTGATTTTTCACAAAATGGCATAATTCATAAAAATGTGATAGATTGGCTATTAAAAGAAAATAAGTAGATGACTGAAAAAATTTGTTAAAATTAGTTACAATTCACAACAATAAAAGTTAATTAAATAAAAGAACGAGTATGTATAACATACTCGTTTTTCAAAATTAAAGTGAATAAAAATTACTGTTAAAAAATGTATTATTATCTATTTAATTTTAGCAGAAACCTTTGTTTCCACCACAGCAACATAATAATAAAAGAATTATTATTATACAGAAGCAATCGTTATCTTTTCCACATCCTTGCATTAAATAGACCTCCTTTCTAAGAAAAAGTATCTTAAGAAATTATCAACTTTATGATAATTAGTTACCACAGCAAGGTGGTGTTGGCATACAGCCACAATCATTATCTCTACCGCCACATCCACAGCAGCATAGTAATACTATTAGGATAATGAACCATAAAGTATCACCGTTACAACAACCTCTCATTTTATACCTCCTACAATAAGATTTTAAATCTTTAGTATGTTATATAGTATTCACAATAAAATAATTTGGTTACGAATACTGTACAAAAATATTTTGAAATGATATAATCATCTTGAATTTTGAAAGTGAGGAACAAATAATGGGAAAAATTGTTTTGTTAGATGATTTAACAATAAATCAAATAGCAGCTGGAGAAGTTATTGAAAGACCAGCATCAGCAGTAAAAGAGTTAGTTGAAAATTCTATAGATGCTGGAGCAAAGAACATTACAGTAGATGTAAAAAATGGTGGAATTTCTTACATTAGAGTAATTGATGATGGTAGTGGAATATTGCCTGATGATATGGAAATTGCATTTGAAAGACATGCTACAAGTAAAATAAGAAAAGCTGATGATTTAGAAACTGTTAAATCTATGGGGTTCAGAGGTGAGGCTTTAGCAAGTATTGCAGCAATAGCAAAAGTTGAACTAGTTTCAAAAACAAAAGATTCAACTATGGGATACAAAATAGTTGTAGAAGGTGGAAATATTGTAGATTCTCACGAAGAAGGTACATCAAAAGGAACAAGCATAACAGTAAAAGATTTATTTTATAATACTCCTGTTAGATATAAATTTTTAAGAAAAGATTTTACAGAGCTTGGATATATAGAAGATGCTATTACAAGAATAGCTTTAGCTAATCCAGGAGTTGCTATTAAGTTAATTAACTCAGGAAAAACAATTATTCAAACAAATGGTAGTGGAAAAATAGAAGATGCAATTTATGCGATTTATGGAAAAGAAATTGTAGAAAATATATTACCAGTTGACTATACATATGAAGATATGCATATAACTGGTGTTATTGGAAAGCCAATTATTTCTCGTTCAAATAGGACAAACCAATTATTTTTTGTAAATAATAGATATATAAAAGACAAGACCTTGACCAGTGCTGCAGAACAAGGTTTTAAAGGCTTAGTTACTGTGGGAAAACACGGATTTCTAATTTTGAATATTGAAATGGACATGAAAAAAGTTGATGTTAATGTTCATCCAACAAAATTAGAAGTTAGATTTGAAGAAGAAAGCAAAGTATTTAAAGCAGTATATCATGCAATAAAAGAAACTTTATTAAAAGGAGATTTAGTATCAGATCCAGAAAAAGATTATAGTGACTTAACTCCTAATGATATTTTGAAAGAAGTAAAAAATAAAGATAGAGTTGAAGCTTGGGGATTAAATAAAACTTTCCAAAATTCTAGTCGTGAGGAAAGTAAAACAGAAACAAAGAAACAAGACTCCAAAAAGGAAGGTAACAAAGAAAAATCTAATAATGGAGACTTAAACTTTAGTGATTTCAAAAATACAATAAAAGACTTAGATGAAGAAACTAGAACAAAATTTGTAAAAGAGATTGCTAAAGCAACTACTCCTGAAGAAATAAAAAAAGGATTAAATAACTTTACAATGTTTATGATGAAGAAAAAGGATTCATCAAAAGATAAAGCAGAATCAAAGAGTGAGTTAGACAATAAAGAAGAAAAAAATAAAACTGATTTAGAGAAAATAGATAGCAAAGAAAAATTAGATAAAAAGGCTGATGAAGAGCTAAATAAAGAAGACAAAGACGTTAAAGATGATAAAGAATTAAATGTAGTAAATAAAGAACTTAATAAGTCAAATGAAGAACTAAAAGTAATTGATAAAAAATTAAATGAATATGATGAAAAGAAATTAAATAAAGAAGATTCAAAAGAGCTAGAAAAAACAGAAAAAGAAGAAGATAAAAATAAAAAAGCACTAGAAAATGATGAGAAAAAACAAAAGGAAGAATTAAAAGAAGAAAAATTAGAATCAAATGATGCAGAAGAAAAGACAGAAAAATTAGACTTAGAAAATGAAAAAGATAAAAAAGAAAACGTTGATGCAGAAGAGACAAAAACAGAATTAAGAAAAATCGACTTAGAAGCCTTAAAAAATAAAGAAAATGAGACCAAAGAAGATAAAGTAGATGATAATGCTAAAGAAAAAAATCAAATAGAAAATAAAGAAGAACTAGAAAAAAGAAATGAAGAAGTAAAAGAAATTGAAGAAAATAAAGATGAACAAGAAGAAATTTCTTTTGAAGAAATGTACAAGAAGTTGTTTGGTAGAGATATAGAAGATGCAAAAAAACAATATCAAGCAAAACTTGCAGAAGAAGAAAAACAATATCCAATATCACCAATTAGAGATAATGAAATATCAATCTTTGAATCAGATGGTGATGATTCAAAAATGCCTTATAAATTTATAGGAATAGCATTTAATACATATATTATATTAAGCATAAACAATGATTTATATATTTTAGACCAACACGCAGCACATGAAAGAATTATGTATGAAAAAGTAAAAAAGAACTATTATACAGAAAGAAATAAAGACTCTCAACTAATGCTTTTACCAGATATAATAAACTTAAACAATAAAGAAATGGGAATATTTAAAGATAACAAAGAATTATTTGAAAAAGCTGGATTTATGGTTGAAGAGTTTGGAGATAATACAATTAAATTAACTGGAGTACCAGAGTTTTGCATGGACTTTGATACAAAAGAAATATTCTTAGAAACATTAGATGAAATAAATACAGTTGCAAGAACAGCTAAGCAGGAACTTGAAGATAAATTCCTAGCAACTGTTGCTTGTAAGGCGGCTGTAAAAGCACATATGGCTCTTACAAAAGAGGAAGTTGATTCTTTAATGCAAGAGTTATTAAAATTGCCAAACCCATTTAGTTGTCCACATGGAAGACCAACCGTAATAAAAATGTCAAAAACTGATATAGAAAAGAAATTTTCAAGAAGATAATAAAAATTAGAAAAATTTTTCAAGAATATAAAAAATAAAAGAAAATGCAAGAATGTATTAAAAGAAAGAGGAACCTATATGTTAAACGCTATTATTATATCAATAATAATTTTAAATATAATATCAATTGCTATTTTATTGAAAATGTTAAAAGGTACAGACGCTACATTTAAAGTTATAGTAACAGTTGGTATGATATTAGTAAACTTAATATTAGCAAATATTATTTGCTCAATAGGACAAGTAGGCATCTCAGAAGAAGTCTCAAGTGCGGTAAAGCCTATGATGCTATTTACAATATTACCAGTAAATCTTATTTTAATATCTTGTCCGTTATCTGTACAAATAAATAAGTGGAAATCCGTAGAAATAAATAAAGAACAATTCGTTAAAAGAATAGTAATATGTCTAATAATAGATGTAATTCTTGTAATTATAGAATGTATGTATGTAAAAAATATACAAACTGGAATAGTAAATATGAGGAAGGAATAGCTAAATGGACAAACCAACAATAATAGTAATATGTGGGCCAACAGCATCTGGTAAAACATCTTTAGGAATAGAATTAGCAAATAAAATAGATGGTGAAATTATTTCTTGTGACTCAATGCAAATATATAAAGATATGAATATTGGAACTGCAAAACCTACTGAAGAAGAAAGAAAAATGGCAAAACACCATTTAATTGATTTTGTAAGTCCTGATAAAAGATATAGTGTAGCAGATTTTAAAAAAGATAGTACAGAAGTAATTGAGGATATTTTGTCAAGAGGAAAGATGCCAATTCTTGTTGGAGGAACAGGATTGTACATAAATTCTTTGATATATAATATAGAATACAAAGAAGAAAAGACTGATATTGAATATAGAAAAGAACTAGATAAAGTAGAATTATCAGAACTATACGAAATGGCTTTAAAGATTGACAAGGAAGCAATGAAAAAAATAAGTTCAAATGATAGAAAAAGAATCTCAAGAGTATTAGAGATATATCATTCAACTGGAAAAACAAAAACAGAACTTGAAATCATGTCGAGAAAAGAATTAAAATATAATTACAAAATATTTGTACTTAGTATGGATAGAGATATTTTATATGATAGAATAAATAAAAGAGTTGATTTAATGATACAAAATGGCTTGATAGAAGAAGTACAAGGAATACTAAATAAATATAAAGATTTTCCAACAGCAATGCAAGGACTAGGCTATAAAGAAGTAGTACAATATCTAAATAATGAAATATCTAAAGAAGAAATGATAGAAAAAATAAAGCAAGAAAGCAGAAGATATGCAAAAAGACAATTAACATGGTTTAGAGCATATAAAGACGCTATATGGTTAGATGGAATAAAAAATACAAAAGAAGAAAATGTAAAACTAATTATGGAGGATATTAGTGGAAGTAAATAAACCCAGTAATACTAATATAAAAAACAAAAGAAGAAAACCTAATAAAACTAAGACTCTATTAGGTTCTCTTGTATTGACAATTTTAGTAATATATGCAGTTGCTTCAGTAGTAAGACTTGTTAAAAATCCAACTAATACCGTAATAGTAAAAGAAGGAAAAATATCAAAAGAAGAAACAGATACAGGATATATAATAAGAGAAGAAACAGTTTTAAAAGGTGAAAATTACAAAAATGGAATGCAACAGATAGTAGATGAAGGCAAAAAAGTTGCTAAAGGTGAATCAATATTTAGATACTATTCAAATGGAGAAGAAAGTTTAAGAGAAAAAATAAAAACATTAGATATTAAAATTCAAGAAGCATTAGAAAATAATAATGATGATTTATTATCAAGTGATGCAAAATTATTAGATTCACAGATAAGTAAAAAGCTAAGTAATATAAATAAGCTTAACAGTATACAAACAATTCAAGAAACTAAAAAAGAAATAAGTGGATATATAACTAAAAAAGCAAAAATTGCAGGAGAATATAGTCCAAGTGGATCTTACTTAAAAAAATTGATAGATGAAAGAAGCGGATATGAAAATGAACTTAATTCAGGAGCAGAGTATATCACATCTCCATTAAGTGGAATAGTATCATATAGAGTAGACGGATTAGAAGAAACATTAACAACAAATAACTTTGATAGTTACACTAAAGAATTTTTAACAAATTTAAATTTAAAAACTGGACAAATTGTATCTACAAGCAATGAAACAGGAAAAATAATAAATAATTTTATTGGATATATCGCTTGTACTTCAAGGACGCCAGAGGCAAATGGAGCAAAAGTAGGAGACAGTATTAAGATTACATTGCCAAGTGGAAAAATTATTGGTGCAAAAATAGTGCAGATCAATAGAGAAAATGATGTAGAAGTAACTTTAATAATAAGTTTTACAGAAGGAATGGAGGAGCTTCTACTATATAGGAAAATTACATTTGACATAATATGGTGGGACAGTACAGGATACAAAGTGCCAAATTCAGCTATTTTTCAAGAAAATAATCTAAATTATGTTATTAAAACAAGAGCAGGGTATTTGGAAAAAATACTTGTAAAAATAAGAAAAGCAGGAGAAGATTATTCTATTGTGTCAAATTATAGCACATCAGAAATAAAAGATTTAGAAGTAGCAGAGAATGCAAAAACATCGCTAAACCTATATGATGAGCTTATTTTAGAACCAACAGAAGAGCAACTAAGTGAAGTAAAAAATTGACAATTTTATATTACAAAAAAATTACAAAACGATTAAATAACAATTACATTTGAAAAAATGTATTGACAATAATTTAAAAAAGTAAGATACTAGATTTAGTCGTAAAACGAATGAAAAAAATAATAGGAGGTTATTTTTAAATGGCAAACGTAGTAAATAGGTTTTTGAATATGATAAACATGAATACAGCAGAAGATGCAGATTATGATGATGATTATGAAAATGAAGAAGAAGTAGTAGATGATGAAGAAGAAGAATCAAGAGGTTTTTTAGGCCTTGGAAGAAAGCAATCTGGTAAAGTTGTAACAATGCAACCACAAGCTAGAATGGTTATAATGCAACCTACAGAATTTGAACAAGCTGAAGAAATCTGTGATTTATTAAAAGATAGAAAATCTATAATTATAAATTTAGAATATGTAAATAAGGACGTTGCAAGAAGAATTATTGACGTTATTAGTGGTGCCGTTCATGTATTAGATGGACATATGCAAAAAATATCTAATTCAATATTTGTTGTTGCTCCATATAATTATGAAATATCTTCAAACACTAAAGAAGAAGGAAAAGGACCAGTTTCTTGGTTAAAAGGAAATGCAAATAATTAATCTTAAGTAATGACTTAGGACTTGTTTAGGAGGAAAATATGATTACACCATTAGAAATCGAAAACAAAAAATTCTCTAAAAAAACATTAAATGGATATGACCCAGAAGAAGTAGATGAATTTTTAGATGAACTAACAAAAGATTATGAAAAACTATATAAGCAAGTTGCAGAAGGAAAAGATGAATTAGAAGAACTAAAGGAAAAATTAAAGCATTATACACAAATAGAATCTACATTACAAAGTACATTACTACTTGCTCAATCAGCTTCTGAGGAAGTAAAAAATGCTGCACAAAAACAAGCTGACCAAATAATAAAAGAGTCAGAGATAAAAGCTAAGGAAGTTACTAAAGGATTAGATCAAGAGATAAACAATAAGAAAAAAGAATTAGAAGATGTAAAAAAACAATTTGATGTATACAAAGCTAAAATGGAATCATTATTAATATCACAATTAGAACTAATAAAAGAAATTAAAGAAGATGATGATTAAAATTACATTTTTGTAATAAAAAAACGAGATAAATGCAAAAAAATAGCATTTATCTCTTTATTTTATTGAAAAAGTGTGATAAAATAACTGTATTACATATACGTTAAAGATATGTTACAATTTAATTTATGCTATTGACAATTATCAATTATGGGTTAAAATAGGGATATGAGAGTAATAAGTGGAAGCGCAAGAGGCACAAAGATTAGTTCTATAGAAAGTGAATTAACGAGACCAACTCTTGATAGAGTTAAAGAATCTTTATTTAATATTCTTCAAACAAGAATAAAAGATTCAGTTGTTCTAGATTTATTCGCTGGAAGTGGAGCTTTAGGAATAGAAGCATTAAGTAGAGGCGCTAAAAAAGCATATTTCTGCGATAAAAATAGTCAAGCAATAAATATGATAAAACAGAACCTAGAAAAGACTAGATTTATTGAAAAATCAGTTGTTATAAACAAAGATTATAAGAAGTGTCTAAGTAATATAGATGAAAAGCTAGATATCATTTTCATAGACCCACCATATAAAGATAATTTATCAATAGATAGTATAAAAATAATAATTGAAAAAGGCATTTTAAATAAAGATGGAATAATGATTATAGAAACAGATGAAATATGTAGAGACAAAAGAGGCTTAGAAAACTTGAAAAACATACAAATAATAGACGAAAGAAAATATGGTAGAGTGAATTTGATATTTATTAAAGAGGAGAACTAGAATGGAAATCTTTACATTATTAGAATCATTAGAGGACTTAATAGAAAATAGTAAAAAAGTGCCTTTATCAGACAAATGTATTGTAGGACAAGAAGAAATTTTAGATTTAATTAAAGAAATTAGACTTAAATTACCTGATGAGCTAAAACAAGCAAAATGGGTAAAAGAAGAAAGAGATAGAATATTAGCAGAAGCTAAGAAAGAAGCTGATGATGTTGTTAAAGAGGCAGAAAATAGAATAATCTCAATGATTGATGAGCATGAGATTACTAAAAAAGCCTATGACCAAAAAAATCAGATTATGTCTGCTGCTAATGAAAATGCTAGACAAATTACAGGTGGAGCTAGAGAATATGCAGATGGTATATTACAATCACTTAGCAAATCTTTAGAATCAGTATTAAAAGAAATTGAACAAAGTAGAAAGGAATTAAAATAATTCGTTGTAATATTTAAGTGGTTATTTATTATAAATTTTCGCCTAAAGTTTAGATTACATATTAATGAGTATATAGGATACTATGAAATAGAGCCTAAAAAAAAACGCTTTTTTAGGACTCTATTTTTTATTATTATAATTATAAATTATTGCACGTAAAAGCTTTTAGTTAAAAGGAGGATGTAAAATGGAAACAAAATTTATTTTTATTACAGGTGGAGTTGTATCAGGTCTTGGAAAAGGAATAACAGCTGCTTCTCTAGGAAGATTGTTAAAAAACAGAGGATATAGTGTAGTTAATCAAAAGCTAGATCCATACATCAATGTAGATCCTGGAACCATGAGCCCTTATGAACATGGAGAGGTATTTGTAACAGATGATGGAGCAGAAACAGACCTAGATTTAGGACATTATGAAAGATTTACAGATGTAAGTTTAACTGCTAATTCAAGTATAACTAGCGGAAAGATTTATAAGGAAGTTATAGAAAAAGAAAGAAATGGTGATTATTTAGGAAAGACTGTACAAGTAATTCCACATGTAACTGATGCAATAAAAGAAAAAATATATAGATTTGAAAAAAATAAAGTAGATATAGTAATAACAGAAATAGGCGGAACAGTAGGAGACATAGAGAGTCAGCCAATGCTAGAAGCAATAAGACAAATTGGTCTAGAAAACAAAGATGATAGATGTGCCTTTATTCATGTTACATTACTTCCTTATATAAGTGGTTCAAATGAACTAAAATCTAAACCAACACAACATTCTGTAAAAGAACTTCAGTCACTTGGAATATCAGCAGATATTCTAGTTGCAAGAGCAGATGAAAAAATTCCTGAAAAAATGAAAGAAAAGATTGCACTATTCTGTAATGTAAAAAAAGAGAATGTGATTGAAAATACAACAGTTACAGACTTATATGAGATTCCTCTTATGCTAGAAGAAAACGGACTTGCAAAATCTGTTTGTGAAAAATTAAATCTAAAAAATAAAAAGCCTAAAAATGAAGATTGGTCTAAACTAGTTAATAAGATTCAAAAGAGCAAAAAGAAAGAAACTGTAAATATTGCAATAGTAGGAAAATATACTAGATTAGAAGATTCTTATTTATCAGTAGTAGAAAGTTTAAAACATGGTGGTTATGCTAATAATGTAAATGTTAGTATCAAGTTTATTGATAGTGAAAAAATCAAAGAGATAAATGTAAAACAAACTTTGAAAGATATAGATGGAATAGTTGTTCCAGGAGGTTTTGGTTCTCGTGGTATTGATGGAATGGTAACTACTATTAAATATGCTAGAAAAAATAAGATTCCTTTTTTGGGAATATGTCTAGGAATGCAAGTTGCAGTAATTGAATTCGCAAAAAATGTTTTAAAATTAAAAGATGTAAATTCAGAAGAGTTTAAGGAAAATTGTTTAAATCCAGTTATACATATTATGGATGAGCAAAAAGATATAGAGCAAAAAGGTGGAACTATGAGATTAGGAGCATATCCTTGTATACTAAAACAAGGAAGTTATGCAAGAAAAATATATGGAAAAGATGAAATATCAGAAAGACATAGACATAGATATGAATATAATAATAAATACAGAGAAGCTATGGAAAAAGCAGGATTTAAAATAGTAGGAACTTCTCCAGATGGAAGATTGGTTGAAATGGTAGAATTAAAAGACCATCCATTCTTTGTAGCAGGACAATTCCATCCAGAATTTAAATCAAGACCTGATAAACCAGCTCCATTATTTGTAGAGTTAATTAAAAAGGCTAAATCAAGTAAGAAATAAATATTTGTGAAAGTTTTGTGAAAATTAGCAATCTATATTGACATTTGCTAAAAAAAGATATAAATTATTAGCAGTCATTGTTAACGAGTGCTAAAATGAAAATTTTAACATATACTAATATGATGAATATAAATTAAATCGAGGAGGAGTTTGTATGTTAAAACCATTAAGTGACAGAGTTATAGTAAAAATGGAAGAAGCAGAAGAAACTACTAAAAGTGGAATAATACTTTCAAGTGGAAGTAAAGAAAAACCACAAATTGCAGTAGTTGTGGAAGTTGGACCAGGGGAGATGATAGACGGAAAACTTTCGGAAATGTATGTAAAAAAAGGAGACAAAGTAGTTTTAAATAAATATTCAGGAACAGAAGTTAAATATGAAGGAGAAGATTATTTGATTGTAAAGCAAGACGATATTTTAGCTATTGCTGAGTAAATTTAAGGAGGGATTTTATTATGTCTAAAGATATACAATTTGGAGAAGATGCTAGAAGAAAATTATTAAATGGTGTAAATAAACTAGCAGATACAGTAAAGGTTACATTAGGACCTAAAGGAAGAAATGTTGTTTTAGGAAAGAGCTTTGGAGCACCTCTTATTACAAATGATGGTGTTACAATTGCAAAGGATATTGAACTACCTGATATGTTTGAAAATATGGGAGCACAATTAGTAAGACAAGTTTCAGAAAAGACTAATGATGTTGCAGGTGATGGAACAACAACAGCAACTGTTTTAGCACAAAGTATGATTAAAGAAGGTGTCAAAAATGTTGCAGCTGGAACTGATCCAATGGCTATAAAAAGAGGAATGGATAAAACTTTAGATAAAGCTGTTGAAATATTAAAAGATATTAGTGTTCCAGTAAACGGAAAAGAAGATATTGCTAGAGTTGCTAGTATATCAGCTAATAATGAAGAAATAGGAAATTTAATAGCAGATGCTATGGAAAAAGTTTCAACAAATGGAGTTATTACAGTAGAAGAATCAAAAACATCTAATACTGAACTTAATGTTGTTGAAGGTATGCAATTTGATAAAGGATACGTATCTCCTTATATGGTAACTGATACTGAAAAAATGATTGCAGATATGGATAATCCATATATTTTAATAACAGATAAAAAGATATCAAACATTCAAGAAATATTACCATTATTAGAGCAGTTAATGCAAATGTCAGGAAAACTTGTTATAGTATGTGATGACGTTGAAGGAGAAGCTTTATCTACTTTAATACTTAACAAACTAAGAGGAGTATTAAATGTTGTAGCAGTTAAGGCACCAGGATATGGTGATAAGAGAAAAGCTATGCTTCAAGATATTGCAATTTTAACAGGTGGAGAAGTTATAACTTCTGATTTAGGTTTAGAATTAAAAGATGTTAAAGTTGAACAATTAGGAAGAGCTAAACAAGTTAAAATAGAAAAAGACAAGACAATAATTGTTGATGGTAGCGGAGATAAGCAACAAATAGCTGATAGAGTAGGACAATTAAGAGCACAAATAGCAGAAGAAAAGAGCGAATATGATAAAGAACAATTACAAGAACGTCTAGCAAAAATGGCTGGAGGAGTTGCTGTAATTGGTGTAGGAGCTGCTACAGAAGTAGAAATGAAAGATAAAAAATTAAGAATAGAAGATGCACTTTCAGCTACAAGAGCTGCAGTTGAAGAAGGTATTGTTGCAGGTGGTGGAACTGCATATATAAATGTAATTCCTAAATTAGCTAAAACAGTAGAAGAACTTTCAGGAGATGAAAAAATTGGTGGAAAGATAATATTAAGAGCTTTAGAAGAACCAGTTAGACAAATTGCAATAAATGCAGGATTAGAACCAGCTGTAATTCTTGAAAAAGTAAAAAATGAAAAAGAAGGAGTTGGATTTGATGCTAAAGAAGAAAAATATGTTGATATGAAAAAAGCAGGAATTGTTGATCCAACTAAAGTTTCAAGAAGTGCACTACAAAATGCAGAATCTGTTGCATCTATGATACTAACAACTGAAAGCATAGTTGCTGAAATCCCAGAAAAGAAATGCGGATGCGGTGACCATGAGCAAGATGCATCAATGGGCGGAATGTACTAATATATGTGAAAAATAAAAAGTAAAAAATAGAGTTTATATAATGAAGTTAATTCAGAGTGTAAACTCTTTTTATATGATTTATATTAAATTTATGTTACAAAATATTACTTTTTATTGTATAAAAATTAAAGTTATGGTATAAAAAAACTAATAATATTTGAAAGGGGAAATTAGATGGACGAAGAAAATCAAAATTTAAATACAGGGGTAGATGGAACACAAGTAGATAATAATCAAACTAATTTTAACGAACCAGTTCAAGAAGCACAGCCAAGCTATAATGGGCCAATACAAGAAGCACAACCAACCTATGGTCAGCCAATACAAAACCAACCTGTTAATACTCAATACTCACAACCCAATAATATGCAATATAATGGACAATATGTACCACCACAACCAAACAACCAATATAATCCAAATGTGGGACCACAGCTAAATAATCAATACAATCAATATAATCCAAATATGAATGGACAATACAATAACCAATATAATCCAAACATGAATGGACAATACAATAACCAATATAACCCAAACATGAATGGACAATACAATAACCAATATAACCCAAACATGAATGGACAATATAATAATCAATATAACCAACCTAATCAAAATATTTCAAATGACCAAGGAGAAAAAGCACCACTTATTTTAAGAATTGTATGTTTCCTTTTACCAATAGTAGGATTAATACTATATTGTGTCAATTCATCATCTAATAAAACTTATGCTCATTCTTGTGGCAAAGCAGCATTGGCTGGATTTATAACAGGAATAATAATTTATGCTTTATTATTTTTAGGATGGATTTTAATTTGGTTTGGTGTTGGTATGGCTGTTTCATAATGTCGAATAAAGTCGATGAAAAATTCTTTACATATAACATTTTGTATGATATAAATTAAATATCGTGCAAAATGTTATTTTTGTACAATATCTGTCATTTTATAGGCAAACAATTTATAAAAATAGAAAGAGAATTTATGGAGCTAACTGGAGAAGTTGAAGATATAATTTACAAAAATGATGCAAATGGTTATACTATAGCCTCATTTTATATGAAAAATACCGACACTGTAATTGTCGGTTATTTGCCATTTGTAAATAAAGGAGATAATTTAAAGGTAGTTGGAAGGTACGTAAATCATCCAGACTATGGGGAACAATTTAAAGTAGAAACTTTTGAAAAAATTGTACCAGAAACTTTAGATGCTCTTGAAAGGTATTTAGCTAATGGAGTAATAAAAGGAATAGGACCAGCTACTGCAAAAAAAATCATAAAAAAGTTTGGTGAAGCAACTGTTGAAATTTTAAGAAATGAACCAGATGAACTTACTAAAATAAAGGGAATAACGAAAACAAAAGCAGTAGAAATATCAGAAAGTTTTATAGAAAATTGGGATTTGTGGCAAATAGTAGGCTTTTTAGAAAAGTTTGGAATATCTCCAGCAAGTGCTCAAACAATATATAAAAAACTTGGACCAGACACAATATTAAAAATAGAAGAAGATCCTTATATACTTCAAGATTTAAGTATTAAAGTGGATTTTGCTCAAATAGATAAAATGGCTCTAAATATAGGAATAGAGAAAAATAATTTAAGAAGAATTGGAAGCGGTATAAGACATAGTTTAAATTTAGCTTCAATGAATGGACATTCTTGTGTATTAGAAGCTAATTTAATTACATTTGTTACAAATCTTCTAGGAATCTCAGAAGAAGATGTACTAGATGGAATTAAAGACTTAAGAGCAAAAGAACAAATTGCTGTAGAAACAAGAGAAGAAATTGCAACTAAAGATGGAAAAACGGAAATGTGTGTGCAAGACTGGATATATCTTATTGAGTTTTATAGAACAGAAAGAAATATTGCAAGTAGAATAATTGAATTGGAACAAGCAGAAAATCTTAAGAAAATAGATAATATAGAAAAAGAAATAAAAAAAATTAGTAATATAAAATTATCTAGCAAACAAAAAGAAGCAATAGAACAAATAAATGAAAATAATGTTGCTATTATAACAGGTGGGCCTGGTACAGGAAAAACAACTATAATAAAAACAATAATAGATTTATATAAAAAAGAAGGAAAAAAAGTAGTTCTTTGCGCTCCAACAGGAAGGGCAGCTAAAAGAATGACAGAGGCAACAGGAGAAGAAGCCAAAACATTACACAGACTTTTGGAAATAGGAAAGTTTTCAGATGAAAAACCTAATCCAGATATTGAAGTAACACCAATAGATGGAGATGTAATCATAATTGATGAAGTTTCAATGGTGGATATGTTTTTAATGAATTATGTATTAAAAGCAATTTATAAAGGAACTAAACTGATATTGGTAGGAGATATTGATCAGCTTCCATCAGTAGGACCTGGAAGTGTATTAAAAGATTTGATAGAATCAAAAAGAATTCCTTTCACAACTTTAAATAAAATTTTTAGGCAAGCTGCTAAAAGCAAAATAATAGTTAATTCACACAAAGTTAATGATGGAATAAACTTTTTTGAAGAAATAGATGAAGAAGAAGATACACTTGATGATTTTGACTTTATTCCAGAAAACAATCAAAGAAATGTACAAGAAATGGTTTTAGATATGTATGATAATGACATGCAAATTATTACACCAACTAAAAAGGGCGATTTAGGAACTAAAACATTAAATAAACTATTGCAAGAAAAATATAATCCTTATGAAGATTATAAAATAGAAAAAAAGTTTGGAGATGTTATTTTTAGAGAAGGCGATAAAGTAATGCAAACTAAAAATAATTATGATATGACATGGATAAGAGGATTAGAGATAGGCTCTGGTATATTTAATGGAGAGATGGGACAGATAGTAGAAATTGATAATCAAGAAGGAAAAATAAAAATCAAATTTGATGATGATAAAATAGCAATTTATGAAACAGCAGATTTAGAACAATTAGAACATTCTTATGCTATTACAGTTCATAAATCACAAGGAAGTGAGTTTAATCAAGTTGTATTTCCAATTATGCAAGTGGCACCAATGCTTCTTACAAGAAATCTTTTATATACGGGAATGACAAGAGCTAAAAATAGGCTTGTTATAATAGGAAGCAAAAATGCAGTTGAATATATGATAAATAATGTTAATACTAAAAAAAGAAATACTGGGCTTAAATACAAGTTGCAAATATAATAATTTTAAGAATGATAAAAATAATTTAAAATAAAAAAATGGGGGACTAAAGGAAAGGATACATAAATTGAATTTTTTAGAAAAATTATTAAATATAATTTTCCCCATTCAGTGTGGTATTTGTGGAAAAATAGGAAACAGCATTTGTGATAAATGTTATAATGATTTAAAAAAATATGAAATAAAAAAACAGTATGAAGATTTATTTTTTGCATACAAATATGAAGGAGTAATTCGAAACTTAATAATAAAATATAAATTTCATGATAAATCTTATTTATATAAAACTTTCTCAGAAATTTTATTAAAAAATAAAAATTTATGCAAATTTTTAAAATGTTATGATATAATAATACCGGTACCATTACATAAAAAAAGATTACAAGAAAGAGGATATAATCAAGCAGATTTAATAGCTAAAGAAATCGCTAAGAAAACTGGCTTGGCATACTATAATAATGTACTTATAAAAAATAAAAACATAAAACCTCAAAGTATAAAAAATATACAAGAGAGAGTAAATGATGTTTTAGGAATATATGAAGTAAAAAATAGTGAATTAATTAAAGAAAAAAATATACTTATATTTGATGATATTTATACAACAGGAAGCACAGCACAAGAATGTAAAAAAGAACTTTTAAAATCAGGAGCAAATAAAGTAGGAATATTAGTGTTAGCAAAAGATTACATAAACTAATAATAAACGATTGAAAGGAAAATGTTATATGGATGATTTAGTAGAAAGCATATTAGATTACATAAGATCAGATTATACTGATTATGCAATAATGATAAATGGAGAATGGGGTAGCGGTAAAACCTATTTTTGGAATAATAAAATAAGAAACAAGATAGAGTCAATGCAAGTTAATGGAAAAAAACTCACTACTATCTATATGTCTTTGTATGGTATATCTAATCTTGAAGAAATAAGTAAGAAAATATTTATAGAAACTACACAACTTATGGATAAAAACTTAAAGAAGTTTATGAACTCAAATGGACAAACTACAATTCCTGAATACGCAAAAACAGGACTAGACATGGCTAACTTCTTCGGAGTTACTCAAAATGGAGATAAGATAGACTATGGTAATTTTTTCTCAACAGATGATAAAGTTCTTTGTTTTGATGATTTGGAAAGAGCAAATGTTGATGTTATAGATATTTTAGGTTATATCAATAACTTTGTTGAACATGATCACATTAAAACAATCATAATTTGTAATGAAAAAGAATTATCAACAAAATTAAAAAGCAATAATATAGAAATGAAAACCTTTATTGCAACATACTTATTAGATAAAGAAAGCAAACTCCTTACAACAGACAAGCCAATGGTTGAAAAAATCAAAGATACAATTGAAGATGTTTTTGATAAGGCAAACGATTATGAAAGAATCAAAGAAAAACTAATAGGAGAAACTTTTGAATATAGACCAGAATTTGCATATATAATAAATGGTATTTTGATGAGATATGAAAAATATCCTGACCTGATTAGATTTTTAAAATCTAATACTGGCCTAATAACTTCTACATTTGAAAAAAGTGGAACTAGAAACTTAAGAATATTAAAACATGCTTTAGCAGATTTTAAAAAAGTGTTTGATATGGTAAGTACATCATATCCAAATACTAATAACAGAATTTTACAAACAATGCTTATATTTACAATAGCAATATCTTTTGAAATTAAAGCTGGTAAAATTACTAAAGATAAGTTTATAAATGTAAAAGATAATGAAGAATATAAATCAATAGTTGTATCTTCAAGAATATTTATGGATAATAGACAATTTTATATTAAAGAATTTGATAATAACTATTACTATAATTTCAAAGCAGAATATAGATTCTTTAAATTTATTGAAATGTTTGTTAGAACAAGAATATTTGATATGAAAATATTTAAACGTGATATGGAAGATATTATAAATACAATAGACACAAGTAATCTTCCGGGATATAAGAGACTTCTTACAGAGGAATATTGGAAAATATCAGATGATGAATTTCCAAAGGTTGTTGAAGACGTTTTAGATACAGTAAAAAACGGTAAGATAAGCTTAATTGATACTGTAAAAATGTATGCATATTTTATGTATTTTGTAAATAAGGACTTGATTTTATATGATGAAGAAACTTTAAAAAGTACATTCTTAAATGGACTAAATATTGCATCACTAACATCAAATTATTGTGAAAATCCAGAAGAAGAACTAGATGCAATTTACGTAGAAGACAATAGTTTTGATATGAAAGAAATACTTGAAAGATTCAATGATTTAAATCTACAATTAAAAGATAAAATGTACAAGGAAAAAGCGGAAGATATATTTAAGAACATTCCAATGAAAATGGAAGAATTTTATGAAAGATTTGATAAGGAATGTATGGATATTCCAATATTCAAATATAGTGATTCATATTCTATATTCCAAAGATTATCTTGTGCAAGTAATGAAGATATAGTAATTATTAAGGAGAAATTAGTTACTAGAGCTAACAAAAATAAAGCCGTAATTATTGAAGAACAAGAAAATATGTATAAGTTAAAACAAATAATTGATGACTATGTTTCTGATAAACCTACTACAATAAAGATAGTAGTTTTACAAGAATTTTCTAAAGCAATAGATTTTATATTAGATATAGCCAAAAAAGAAGATGATGCTTAAAAATAATAGGCACAAACTATAAAAGTTTGTGCCTAAATTTTATTCTTGTCTATTATAAATTTCTGGTCCTAAAATTTTAACTGTTCTATCAAGTTCTGTCTTAGCTAAATTGTACATAGTCTGGTTCCAATTACCAGTTCCAGCTTCATATTCAGAAATAATATTTTCTATATCTAAAAGTTCATATCTATCTTTACCATTAGCATTAGGATTATTTCCAGAATCATTATCAT
>CANRBH010000020.1 GCA_947628825.1 uncultured Clostridia bacterium
AATGAAAATTTGACAAAAAAAATAAGCATTTATAATGCCTACATTGATTTTTATATTTTAAAAGTGTCAAATTCCCGTGCTTTGATAGGATTCCTATATGCAATATCAGATGAATTTCACCAAAGTTTTGTAAGTGAAAGATCAGCTTCTCCAATAGACATTTTCATAGATACTCTTGGTTGTTTATTTGGAATATTATTAGTAATGGTTATAATAAAAAATTATCAAAAAATAAAGAAAAAGCTATTATAAAAAAAGAAAAATAATACTAAAAAAGAAAATATTACATTTTTATTACAATAATATTAAATTATAGAAACAATAATAAAAATCGTTGCTTAAAAAACACAATTGTTATAAAATTAAATATGATTATTAAATATTATTTTAGGAGGATTATATATTATGGCAACAATGAATCCATTAGAGAAAAAAGCTCGTTCATCTTTTATAAAAGGACTTGTAATAGCAGGACTTATAGGATTAATAGGAATAGCAGTTTTAGCCTTTCTTATATTTAAAATGAATGGAGAAGAAAAACAAAGAATAGCAGCTCAAAAACAAGTTGTAGTGCTAACGACAGAGGTAAAATCTGGTGATGAAGTTACATCAGATTTATTAAAAGTAGAATATGCAAATGCAGAAGTAGCAACTCCTGGAGCAATATCTATGGGAGAATTTGGAGAATTGTCTGAAGCAATAGATGAAGCAGGAAATATTTTACCAATTAAGGTTTTAGCTAAAATTGATATACCTGCTAAAACTATACTAACTACAGAAATGCTTGTAACTGAAGAAGAAGCTGTTACAAATGACTTAAGACAACAAGAGTATAATATGATTATATTACCAACATCATTAGAAGATGGAGAAACAATAGATATAAGATTTAGACTACCAAGTGGACAAGATTATATTGTACTTCCTAAAAAGAAAGTAAAACTAGCAGACCTAGGAGGAACAGCTTCAGCGCAAACTATCGTATTAAATGTAACAGAAGATCAAATGCTAGTAATGAGTTCGGTCATTGTTGATGCATATCAAATATCTGGAAGCTATTTATATGCAACAAAATATACAGATCCAGGACTTCAGGCAGTAGCAACTCCAACTTATGTTCCATCTTATGAAACTGTTCAGTTAATAAGTACTGATCCTAACATTGTTAATGAAGCAAGAAATAGTTTAGTAAGTAGATATAATGAAACGTTTAATAACTATAGAAGTGGTGTGTCAAATGCATTAAGTGCAATTGATGATAGAACAAAACAAAGTGCAATAGAATCAGGAACAAGTCAAGAAATAGCAACTCAACAATCAGAAAGAAGAACATACTTAGAATCTATGTATGGAATGGAATAGAACAATTTAGAAAGGATTGATTTAGATTGGAACAGATAGGATTTATTGGAGCATACGACAAAAAAGATTTACTTCTCAATATTGGAAAAGTTCTAAGTTATTTTAACAAGAGCGTTTTGATCGTAGATGCAACTACTGTGCAAAGACTAAGGTATGTTGTTCCAAGAATCAATAATGCTCAAGGAAATACTTATGTAAGTGAATATTTAGGAATAGATGTAGCACTTGGATTTATGAATCTTAATGGAATTATGCAATATTTAGGACAAGGATTAAACTATGATTATATATTTATAGACACAGACAATATACAAACATTAAATTCTTTTATGCTTCCTAATATTGCTAAAAACTTTTTTGTAACATCTTATGATGAATTTGAATTACAAAGGGGTGTAGAAATATTTAAATTTTTGCAAAGACCTATGGAAATATATAAAGTAATATATTCGACAAACATATCAAGTAGCGAGGACGCATATTTAAATAAATTAGTAGAAGGACTAAATGTAACATGGAAAAGTGAAAAAGTACAATTTGCTGATACAACACAAGACAAAAAAGCAACTTTGGAAAATCAACTAACAAAACAATTATCCTTAAAAAAATATTCTTCAACATATAAAGATGGTCTAGAATATCTAATATCAATTATGGTAGGAGAACAGATAAATCAGGTAGATATAAGAAGGATGATTAAGAAAATGTAGAAAGGAAAACTTATAAAATGTCAATTATAACATTCATAAATAAAGACATGAAAGAAAGTGGACAAACATTATCAGTAGCAGCAATAGCTTCTATCATGGCAATAGAACATAATTATAGAATATTACTAATTTCTACAGATTTTAATGATAAAACTTTAGAAGAATGTTTCTTCAATGTAAACTCAAGCAGGATAAATGTAAAAGGACTATTTACTAAAAACTTAAATATGGATATATCAAATGGATTAGAAGGCCTTGTAAGAATGTTTGCAAGTAACAGAGCTGATCCAGAGACTATAAGAAGTTATACTAAACCAATTTTAAAAGATAGATTAGATATACTTCAACCACCTAAAACAACTGATTACAAAGAATATATAAATATATCAGTTTATTTCTCACAAATAGCAGATGTAGCAAACTCAAGTTATGACTTAGTAATAGTTGATTTATCTAATAAAATACCAGAAGTAAACCAAAGAAAAGTAATGGATATATCATCTTTAATAGTACTATCAATAAATCAAAATCAGAAATCAATGAATGATTTCGAAAAATTAAAGCAAGAAGATGAAACTTTTAGAAGAAATAATGTATTACTTACAATAGGGAAATACAATCCGGATTCAAAATATACAGCAAAAAATATCGGAAGATTTTTGAAAGAAAAAAATATACCTGTTGTAGTACCTTATAATATTCTATTTGCAGATTACTGCTCAGAAGGAAAAGTAATAGATTATTTTTTACAAATGCAAGGTATAAGCACAGGTGGCAAAGATGGTTATTTCTGTGATCAAGTAAGAAAATCAGTAGAAAAAATAGATTATTTAAGACAGGCTCAGGAGTATGGATTGAATGGGTAAAAACAAATGAAAGGAGTACACAAATGCTTTTCAACATTATAATTATCATTGCAATAGTTGCAGGAGCTATTGTATTGATACGTAGTAATTTAAAAAAGAAACAAAATACCGAAGTTGAAGAAGAAGTCATTGTTGATGACAAAACTTACACTTTAGATATGATGATGAATTTTATAAAGAAGAGATTAGATGAAATAACTAAAGTAAACCTTTATGACTTAGGTCTTTCAGAAGAAGAATTAAAAAGAAGAAAAGCAAAAAAATATGAATTAAAGAAAGCTTTAAAAGGTTGTACATATGGAGATGTCAATGACAAGAAATATGTAAAAGAGCTTATTTATGACATATTAGTAAAAGAGTATGGAGTAGATGAAACAAATGTATCTAAAGCAATTCCATTTGACGTTCCATCACTTTTAACTCCGCAAGATAAATTTGATATTATTATATTTATGTATAAAAAAGACTTTGGATTTGAAGCGTTAACACAACTTATAAAAAAATACAATCTAGCAGAATTAAAATATACAGCTGGAGATGCAAAGCCATCTTATGTTATAACACCAGAAGAAATAAACGATATATATGAAAAAGAAAACTTTAATTTAACATTTGATGATAAAGTAATGGTAGTAGTACAAAGAATATACCAAAGATATAAAGGATATAGCTCAATTGATGAAGTAAGAGATATGAACATAGATGGTGTATCAGGAGGTGTATCAGGACTTCCAGAGAGTTTCTTAAGCCAAGTTGCACAAACTGATAGTAGTTACTTGAATCAAGTAATGGATCACAAAGTTCCACGTGCTTGTGACAGTATATGGATATTCTTCCAAGGTAAATCAATACGTTTAGCATTTTTATCATTTGGAACAGAAGCAGAACTTAAGAGAGTATGTCAAAATATTTATAAATACAATAACCCAGGACAACTTTCAGATACAAATGGTTATAAAATCAATGAAATGAAGGATGGTTCTCGTGTCGTTGTTGTAAGACCAAGCTTCTCTGAAACATGGGCATTCTTCGTAAGAAAGTTCGATGTTAAGAGAGCAACACTAGAACAATTAGTAACATTACCAGGAAAAGAAGATGCAATAGATTTATTAAAATTCTTGGTAAGAGGAGCAAGAATTATATCAGTTACTGGTGAGCAGGGTTCTGGTAAAACAACATTACTTATGGGTATGATTGAAAATATATATGAAACTATGAACATCCGTGTTCAAGAAACTGCATTCGAGCTTCATTTAAGAAAAATATATCCAACAAGAAATATATTATCATTTAGAGAAACAGATACAATATCAGGACAGCAAGGTCTTGATGTTCAAAAGAAAACCGATGGATCTGTTAACATCATAGGTGAGGTTGCAACTGACCCTGTTGCATCATGGATGATTCAAGCAGCACAGGTTGCATCTAAATTTACTTTATTTACTCACCACGCTAAAACATTTCCTAACTTAGTTACAGCTTTAAGAAACTCTATGTTAAGAACAGGAGTATTCACAAATGAAATTGTTGCAGAAGAACAAGTTGTACAAGTACTTAATTTCGATATACACATGGTTAAAGATTTTAGAGGAAAAAGATACATTGAAAGAATAACAGAGTGTATTCCCGTTGAAGATGTTAATGACTATACTTTTGACCACAGAAATGAAAGAACACTAGAAGGAAAATTTGATAAATTTGTTGATAATACAACTAGATATTATACTAAAGAAACTAATAAAGAATTATTTAAATATGTAAATATTCTAGAATATCAAGATGGAAGACTTGTTATTACAAACAAAATCTCAGATAAAAACTTACAAGAAATGTTTATAAATATGGATGATACAGATGGAGCAGCATTTAGTGAATTCGTACAAAGATTATGGGGAGTAAGATTTAACGAAATTGGAGAAGTAATAAAATAATAAGGAGGTGAGCCTTTAAAAAATGAATTTTTTGCTAGTACTTATTGCATTAGTTTTTGTTATGTTCATTGTCATCGTAGTTATGTACCTTAGACTAAAAAACAAGATGAAAAACAAAGACGTAATGAGAATAGAAAAACTTAGAAAAGATACATCACAAAATGGCTTTTCAATGGAAGTTTTTTATCAAAGACTTTACGTTAGATTTTTAAAGACTCCATTCTTAAAAAGATACTTATTAAAAATAAGACGTAGACTTGAAATAAATAATATAGATGATGAATTTAAAACAAGAAATGACTCTGCAAAAATTGTTTTTAAGGCTCTATGTATTATAGTACCACTTACAATTGCAGTAATTGTTATTACAAATAAAAATCTACTATTAATGGCAATTATTTTAATATTTGAATTATTTATAGTAGATTCAGTCACAGATGGAATGGTTGACAAGTTAGATAATAACTTGTTAAATCAACAAATTGATTTTTTTGCAGCTATGAGACATTCATATCATGAAACTAATATGGTCGGAGAGGCAATATACTCAACAGCACAAGATACAGAAGATGTAGAAATATCAAGACAAGCCGAGAAAATATATGAAATACTAAATTCGCAAGATCCAGAAACAGACCTTGAAAAATATTATGATATTGCACCTAATAACTACATAAAAGAATTTGCAGGTATATCATATCTAACACAAGAATTTGGTGACAGAAAAGTAGATGGAGCTTCTTTATATTTAAAGAACTTAGAAAATATCACTCAAGAAATGCAAATTGAAATATTAAAGAGAGACAAGTTAAACTATACATTCCAAAGTTTATCTATTATTTCAATTGTACCAATGCTTCTATTAGAGCCATTAAAAAATTGGGCAATATCTAACTTCTCATTTACAAAGAACTTTTATTTAGGAAAGCAAGGTCTGATTGTACAAGTTTTAATAATGATAGCAACATTTATTTGCTATATATTAATTAGAAAATTAAAAGATAATGGTGCAGTTAAAAGAGTACAAGATGAGCAAAATCCATGGCAAGAAAAATTATATAGAAAGCCAATTGTTAAAAAGTTTGTTGATCAATTTATACCTAAGGAAAATACGAAAGAAAGCAGAAAATTAAAGAAACTTATTAAAGATTCAGCATCTAAGACAAGAGTTGAATGGCTGTATGTAAATAGATTAGTAATTGCAGCAGTTTCCTTTGTAATATCTATAATATTCTTTATTGTACTTCATCAAATGCAAATAAATTACATATACACTCAGCCAACAGCAGATTATGATTTGATTGGAGAAATGTCAACAGCACAAACAGAAAGAGCAATGGAAACGACACTAAAACATAATGCAATTATAGATAAATTAAAAGGTAATACTGGAGCAGATCTGGCGACAGTAGAAAAAACAATGAGAACTTCAAAGGAGTATAGAGATGCAACAGATGAGGAAATAGAAAAAAATGCAGCTTTAATATTAGATAAATTAACAACAGTAAATAAGGAATATTTAAAATGGTTTGAAGTATTAATGGGAATGGCAGTTGCTTTTATAGGATATGCAGCACCGGTATTATTATTAAAGTTCCAAGTAAAGATGAGACAAATGGAAATGGAAGATGAAGTTATGCAATATCAAACTATCATTATGATGTTAATGAGGCTTGAAAGAGTTGATGTTGAAATGATATTAGAATGGCTAGGAAGATATGCAGATATATTCAAAGAACCAATTAACAAATGTCTTAACAACTACGAAAGTGGTGCTTGGGAAGCACTAGAAGAAATGAAAGAAGATGTTACATATCAACCATTTATTAGAATAATAGAAAGCTTACAAACTGCAGTTGAAAAAGTTCCTATAATAGAAGCATTTGATGAACTTGATGCAGATAGAGATTATTACAGAGATAAGAGAAAAGAATCAAATGAAAGACTAATAAGTAGAAAAGGTATGATAGGAAAAGCAATAGGATTTTCACCAATGGTAGTAGTTTTCGTAGGATACTTGATTGTACCACTTGTTTTAATAGGAATGACAAGTATGATGTCATCATTTGACTCATTGTCATCAATGGCAGAATAGAAAGGATATAAGCTGATGGAAAATGCATCAAAAGCAATTATTATGGTAGGTGGAATGTTAATCGCTATGCTAGTAGTTTCACTGTTAGTTATTGGATGGAACAATATTACTGACTATAATAAAAAAGAAGAGCAAATTGAAACCAGAGAACAAATTATGAAGTTCAACAAAGAATTTGAGTCTTATAACAAAAAAGTTGTATATGGATATGAACTAGTTTCACTTGCAAATCTAATAAGTGATACAAATAATACATACTATGATCAAATAAATAGATACGGAAATATAAATGGTTATGAAAATATTGTAGCATATGTAAGGTTTTTAGAGGATACTATTTTGTATGATCGATCTGGAAGAAATAAAGAAAGGCTATTAGAATACACAGATTTGCAGGAGTTTATGAAAGATTTTTATGAGCTTTCAATTTCTCATGGGGACACGGTGGATGACATAAATTATCCCAAAATATTTAAAGAATCATATTTTCAATGTGATAAGATAGTTTACAATGGAGAAAATGACAACGGAGAACTTGAAAATGGAAAAGGCTCTGGAAGAGTTCAAAAGCTATATTTTACACAAATAACAAGGAAAGAATAATTGGAGGAAAGAATAAATGGACAATGCTTCTAAAGCTCTAATTATAGTGGGAGAAGTGCTAATTGCTATACTAGTATTATCACTTATGGTAGCTGTTTTTATATCATTTGGTAATTTCTCAGCAAAAATGCATGAACATATGACAGAATCACAAATAACAGAATTTAATAGCCACTTTTTAAGTATGGAACATAGAGTAAACATAACTGCTCAGGAAATTGCTACAATCATAAATTATACAAAGCAGTTGAATGATAAAAGAGAACTAGATTACAATACTAGAGTTGATTCAGAGTATTATACAACAATAGCTTTATATGGAGTAGTTATAAATGGAGGAACTAAGAATATAGAAGATGTATTTAAACATAGCTCATTTGTAAATTCAGCTGATGATTATAATAATAACTTACAAAGTATATTGGCTAAATTTATCAAAGAAAATAATACATATTATTTTAGTTGCAATGCGACAATAAAAAAATATAAAGATAAAGATACAGAATTAGAGATAGAATATGAAGATTATTATGACAATGGAACAACTAGTAAAGACATTATATATAATAAAAAAACAGGTTTAATTAATAAAATTATATTTCGTAAAACACCTATAATTGATATATTAAATTACGATAAATATAATATTTTGAGTTAAGTTAAGGAAAAAAATAATTAGTACAAAAATTAGAAATATATTGCATAAAAATTTATTTAATGGTATAATTTAAAGGAATGTTATGAAAAAAATAGCAATATTTGCAGTTATTATTATAATTATTCTTTGTATTTTTGGATTTTCATACCAAAAATATATGACAAAAAAAACAGAAATAGAAAAGAATAATTTAATGTATGATGGACTGTATAAAAAAGAAATAAGTGGTAATGAATTAGCAACAATAGTAAATAAAACACTTGATAGTAATGAAAGAAATAATATTAAGCAAAATGAAAATGGTGAATATATAGAAAATGATACTAATTCAATTAGAATAGAAATTAAATTTAAAGAAAGCGATAAAATTTTTCCTATAGAATCTATATATTCAAGTAGAGTTTCGGAATTTATAAGACTCTATGGTCAAGTTAAGTTTAAATGCACAAAAATAGAATATCACAGAAGCACTAAATTTATTAAGTATTTATACTTTCAAGAGGTTTAATTAGTTATAAGTTTTTTGTCTTTTTAGACTAAAATAAAAATAAATATATTTTATTAATCAAAGGAGGAAATATTATATGGAAAACGCATCAAAAGCTCTAATCATTGCGGGAGCAATTTTAATTTCAATTTTAATTATAGGACTAGGAGTTTATTTTTACAATATGGCAGCAAGTGCTGGTGGAAAAGTAAATCTTAATCGTCAAGAAGCAAATGCTCACAATCAAGCATTTACAACTTATTTTGGAGATAGAAAGTCATCAACAGATGTAAAAAATCTTATGCAAGAAGTGCGTAGTAATAATATAACTGGAAGTACAGAAGGAGAAACTGTTGATATAACAGTTTTATTTGGAACAACAGATACATTAACAGTAACTACACCATCTAAGATATCAGCATTAGTAAAAGCAGGAAAGACATATTGGGTAGGTGTATTAAATGATAATGCATTTAGCGAAGATGATGAGGAAGATAAAATAACAAGTTCTTCAGCTGCATATTATAATACTGGTTACTTGAGAGTTATTGCTATTAAAGAAGGATCTGCTCCATCTGAAGTAATTGGTGATGATTAATGTAAGGAGTACTTTATGGAAAATGCTTCAGATGCTTTTAAAATGGTAGTAGCTGTCCTAATATTTGTAGTTGCAATATCAGTTGCGATATTTGCATTTACAAAAGCAAGACAAGCTGCTACTACGATTTTGAATAGATCAGATATAGAATACTATAATACTGAAAATATTAGAATATCAAAGGATAGAATAGTTGGGATTGAAACAGTAATACCAACTTTATATTCGTATTTCAAGGAAGGTTATACAATTCTTTTTTATGATGGACAAGATGCTTTTGATAAAAATACACAGGAATTTAAAGAAGGAGAGCCAATAAAACCACTTACTTTATATTACTCAGAAGCACTCCCTTCTAGGTTGACATTGTCAAAGCTTTTAAATAAAAGAGACACTCGTGGAGATGTAATAAGAGCAATATATGGATTTGATGCAAATGATGAAGATACAAGGCAAGAACCATGGTTACATGATGAAATTCATTCAATGCAATTTATTGAAAGTTTCATAAATAATACACCAGGAATATCAGTATATGATATGTCTAGAAATAAGTTTAGTGGTAGTCCAAATGTGTTAGATAACAATAAATTAGAAATGAATTTTAAAGATTGTGATTTTTATAAAACGCTTAATGTAAATAGTTTAGCATTAGCAACAAATGCAAGATTTGTCGAAAGAATCGGTGTTTACAATGAAACTGCAGATATAACTAATGTAAATAATATAATAGTTGTAAATTATACTATAGACAGTTCACTAATAGAATTTTCAAATAATGAAACAATAGAAAACAATGAAGGAACACAAAAGAGGGTTATCCAATATATATACATAGGAGATAAATAATATAATAGGAGGTTTATATGAGTGATTCAGTAATGACAGTAATAGCTATATTTTTAGCAGGAACACTAATGTTTATATTCCCTTTAATGTCAACAGCAGAAAGAAGTGATGATATATCACAACAACTTGCACAATCAGCAACAACAGATTTTTTCAATGATGTTATATCTACAAGAGCTATAACTCAGGATAGGTATGAAAGTTTTACAGATACTATAGCAGCAACAGGACATGCTTTTGATGTAGAAATGCAGGTAATTATATTAGACGAAAATGCCAATAAAAAAACAACACAAACGTCTTCAAAAAAAGTTGGAGAGAATTATACATACACAGAGTATACAAGTCAGATAATGAAAGTACTTAATGAAAAAGGAATATACAAATTAAATGAAGGATATCGGTTTTGCCATAATTATTAAAAATATTGATAAAACAATGGCACAGACTTTAAAAAACTTTATGTATAGAGTTACAGGAAATGGAAATTATGTAATAGTTGCTCAAGCTTCAGGATTTGTACTTTAATGCAAAAGTATTATAATAATTTAATAAAATAAAAAAAGGTGGTTATCATAAGAATAGCCACTTTTTTATATGGCTTAATCTATTTAAGGAAATAAAAATATATGAAAAATAAGATAAGCAAAAAAATTTTATTAATTTTTACGATGATAATATTTATAAATTATACCTTTGTTTTAAGTTACAATAGTAGGAAATATTATCAAAATGTAAATAGCAGTATAGAAAGAAAAGTAAATCCAATAGGAAGGACAATAGGCTTAAAACTATATACAGATGGAGTTTTAGTAGTTGGAATGTCTGAAGTAGACGGAATAGATGGGATAAAATATAAACCTTATGAAAATTCAGGAATTAAAGAAGGGGATATGATAAAATCTATAAATGGCAAACCAATATCAAATACTGAAGAATTAGTAGATATAATAAATGAAAGTAATGGAGAAAGCATATCGATAAGATATCAAAGAGAATCAGAAGAAATTTATACAACTATTACACCAATAAAAGTGTTAGATGGAACTTATATGATAGGACTATGGGTAAGGGATGCAGCGGCAGGAATAGGCACTCTTACTTATTATGAAGAAGCAACATCAAGTTTTGCAGCTTTAGGACATGGGATAAATGATGTAGATACAAATAAACTACTTAATATTTCAAATGGAGAACTAGTAACAAGTCAGATTGTTTCTATAGTTAAAGGTGAAAAAGGCAAACCAGGTGAAATAAGAGGAATAATTGCTGGAGGAGAAGTTATAGGAAACATAGAAGTAAATTCTACTATAGGTGTATATGGAAAAGTTACAAACTTTGACTATATAAATAAAGTAAAACTACCTGAAATGTTAGTTGCTCAAAGAAATGAAATAAAAGAAGGAAAGGCAACAATAATATGTCAACTTTCAAATGAAAATAAAGTTGAAGAATATGAAATAGAAATAAAAAAGATTTATAGAATTAATTATAAGGATAATAAAAGTATGCTTATTAAAATTACAGATGAAAAATTAATAGAAAAAACAGGAGGAATAATACCTGGTATGAGTGGAACTCCAATTATACAAAATGGAAAATTTATAGGAGCTATTACTAATGTTCTACTAAATGATCCAACACAAGGGTATGCAATTTTTGCAGATATGATGATGCAATAAATTTAATTTAAATATTGATATCTTTTATTAGGTTGTGTATAATTATATTATAAATTTTGGGAGGAAACATGAGAAAAAATAATAAAGGCATAGCTCTAGTAAATGTTATATTAGTTGTATTTATCATATTATGTTCATTATTTATAGGATTGATTCTTAAAAGCGAAGATGTGGAGGTAGCAAATGAAGAATATAACAAGGTTAAGAGAAATGTTATAACGAGAGAAAATCAAACAGTAGCTAGTAATGAATATGTAGAATTAAGTAATAATATTGGTGGAGGAGTAACTCAAACCCGAAATGAAGGAAAAGATTACTATTATAGACAATTAAATAATGCAGGTAAAAAAATGTATGATGAATTAGTAAAAAATATTGATAGTTTTAAAAATGGAAGTAATAATATAGAACTTGATGTTGATAATAGTGAGTTAGGAGATTATTTTCAATCTGTTTGGGATGCATTTTGCTTAGATAGACCAGATATATTTTGGGTAGATACATTAAAACTATCATTAGTGACTAAGACAACAAGTTTTTTTGGAGCAGTTAAATATCAATATTCTATACAACCACAAGAAAATACAAATAGCTATTTTTTAGATTCATTTAAGTCAACTCTAGAAGTGGAAAATGCCATAAATAAGGTTGAATCAAGAATAAATCAAATAGCAGGTGATGCAAGTGGAAATACTTATGATAAAGTAAAATATGTTCATGACACTATAGTAGAATCAATAGAATATGATCAAACAGGAACTATAAATAATGCAAATTTATATGGTGCTTTAATAGAAAGAAACTGTGTATGTGAAGGATATGCAGAAGCACTTAAAATTATACTTGATAAATTAAATATTCCATGTGTTATAGTATATGGAGAAGGAATTGATGGAAGTGGCGGAAGTGAAGCCCATGCATGGAATTATGTAAAAATGGAAAATGGTAACTGGTACGCAATAGACCCAACTTGGGATGATCCAATTATAATAGGTGGAGGAAGCGTATTTGGTGTAAATAAGCATAAGTACTTTCTTAAGGGAAGTAATGAATTTTTTCAGACTCATATAGAAGATGGAAATGTATCAGGAAGAGGTCAAGTATTTGAATATCCAACTATTTCAACAGTTGACTATTAAAAATCCACAGAATGTTAATTTTCTGTGGATTCTTTTTCTACTAATTTATGTCCTATTTTCGTAACTGTTCCAGCACCCTGTGTAATAATAATATCATCAGGTTTTACATTTCTCTTTAAAAACTCAATAATATCATCAAAATCTTGAATGTAATATGCTTTACGTCCTAAACTATCAATTTTATCAACTATATCTTTTGAACTTATATCAAAGGTATTAGTTTCTCTAGCAGCATATATATCAGTAACAATAATATTATCAAAATTTAGTAAGCATTTAACAAAATCATCAAGTAAATTTTTGGTTCTACTATATGTGTGAGGTTGGAAAACAACCCATGAATGATTGTAATCTTTTTTCTTCATTGCTTCGCTAACAGCTGTAATTTCAGTAGGATGATGTCCATAATCATCATAAACAGAAGCACCATTAATTTTTCCTAAATATTGAAATCTTCTTTCTGCACCAGTATATTTACTTAGACCATTTTTTATATCATATTTATCAATACCAAATTCATCACAAAGAGCAATACAAGAAAGAGCATTCAATATATTGTGTTTTCCAGGAACAGATAATTTCATTGTCTTATAAAATACATTGTTGTGATACACATCAAAAGAAGGAAAGCCATTTTTATCAAATGAAATATTTTTAGCTGTAAAGTTAGCATTTGGACTGGTTAAACCAAATGTAATTGTTTTAGCTTTAGTATATTGTGATAGATGCAAACAACTTGGGTCATCACTATTATAAACTAATATACCATCATCAGGTAAAAGTTTAATGTATTTTATAAATGCTTCTTTTAAATTATCAAGATTTTTATAATAATCTAAATGGTCATTATCTATATTTAATATTATTTCAGCTTTAGGTGAAAACTCTAAAAAACTTTCAGCATATTCACAAGCTTCTAAAATAAAGTATTCGCTATTTCCAACTCTATAATTTCCTCCAATAGGATCTAAAACTGCTCCTATTTGAATAGTTGGATCAAGATTGGCTTCTAAGAAACACATAGATACCATTGATGTTGTTGTAGATTTACCATGAGTCCCAGATATACAAATAGTATTTCTAAAAGCACGAGTAATTGCTCCTAAAAAGTCTTTTCTTTCAACAGTAGGTATTCCTAGCTCATTAGCTCTTATAAGCTCTGGGTCTAATTTTGAAATAGCTGCTGAATATACAACTAAATCATAACCTTTAACAGCATCTGGATTATGTCCTATTGTAACGGGTATGCCACTTTCTATCAGTTTATCGGTTGTTTCTGACTTGTTTACATCGGAACCTGCAACCTTAAAACCCCAATTTTTCAATATTTCAGAAATACCGCTCATACTTGTTCCGCCGATGCCTATCATATAGATTTTTTTGTATTGTTTAATTTCTTGTATATTTGCCAAAAAAGTCATCTCCTATTCTTAAAATTTATTGTATATTTTATATTATGCTATTACATTATAATACAGTACATCAAAAAAAACAAGATTTATTAAGCATATAAAAAAAATAATTTGCCAAAATGTAACTTTTTTGTAAAAATAAGAAGGAAAAAACAAAAATATAGCGAATAAAATAGTAGTACATAAAATCTAATCAATATGTACAAATAAAAAAACTTTGGAAGGAGAACATAAACCAATGGAAATAACAGATGTAAGATTAAGAAAAGTAAGTACAGAAAACAGATTAAAAGCTGTTGCTTCTGTAACATTCGATAATGAGTTCGTTGTACACGAAATCAAAGTTATCGAAAATCCTGAAGGAGTATTATTTATTGCTATGCCTAGCAAGAAAATCAAAAGTACAGGAGAGCATAAAGATATAGCTCATCCAATCAATCCTGCTACTAGAGAAAAAATTCAAAAGGCTATATTAGAAGTATACAATAATACCCCTGAACCTGAAGCTAAACCTGAAGCTCCAGTTTCAGAAGAATAATAAATATAGGGAAGTGGTGTTTGATTGCACCACTCTTTTCTTTTGCTTAAAAAATTTCTAATTTTGAAAATATATAAATATTTTTTATAAGTTAATAATTTTGAGAATGTATAAAAATTTTTTTATAAGAGTTGACTAAATTGTAAATTTATGGTATAATTAAACAACCGTCGTTTGAAAAAATGTCACATGTTCCAAACGTTTCAACAAAAAAACATTACATAAAAAGGATGTGATAAAATGTGCTCTACTTTGCAAGGCAGAATGTCTAATATCAAAATTGTACGTGATGAACTGTTCTACAGCAAAAATCAAAGCAAAAAGGAAAAGGGAGTAATCTTGGGAAGAGTAATTGACCAAATGGGGTCGAGGATACAATATATGTTTCTACCAAGAAACCCTGGCTATTTTTGCGAAGACTCTGTTTTTATCAATTTTTTAATTGATGAGGCAGAGTTTAAGAACGGTTATACATTGTGCCAAGATTGTCTGGTTCAGAAACTTCTTTCTTGGATTAGGCAAAATGTCCCGCATGAAAACTTTGCCCAAATGAAAGAAATTCAGGTATGGAATGTCAGCAAAAAGCCTGAGAACTTTGAAGGCGAGTTGATGGAGGGAAAAGCATACAATGTATTTGTATCGAAACAAGACGGTATACCATATTTGTGGGTTTGGAAAAAGTGACAGTGAAAGGAGCTTAGCAAGTGCTAAGCTCCTTTCATATTACTATCTATCCATATCATCATTTTCATAACTTGCATAGGTTATAGAATCACTAGGAGACTGAATAGAATTGTCTACATGAGATTTATTTAAATTGTTTTGATGTGAATAAGCATCCTTATCAAAATATATTTCTTTAAAGTTTCTTCCATCATAAATAAGTTCTGTTCCAGCAAATGTATTTAAGTTTCCTAAAGCACCATATAAACTTTCAGCAAAATTATGAAATTCACTTATATTAAATTCTACACTTGCATTATGCAAATCTACAAAATTTTGAGCAACCTTGCGAAGAGTGGTAGGTAGCGGTTTATTATTAAATCTTTGGCCAACATTAAGTAATGTTCCACCATTATCTTTTCCACGAACGGCAATAGTTACAAAAGGGAAATCTCTTGAACTATCAACAACTATAATATCTTTTGCATCAACATCAGTAACACTACTTACTTTATCAGCAATTACAGACTTAGACAAAGTTTTATATGTGTCTAAATAATCTTGTAACTCATGAATATCATCATCAGATAAAACAGAACCTTTATCTTGAACTTTTTCATAGAAAGCTTGATATTTATTACTAAAATCAATAACACTTTGCAAATCGTCACTAGATAAGTTTAGTCTATTAAAATTCTCGGAATTAGAAGAAAGTGCTTTTAATTCATTAGCAGTAAGCTCATGGGGATTACTAGGTCTGCCAGTTAAATACACTCCACCCATAAGGAAAGCACCTACAACTCCAAGAGCAAAAAATCTTAAACTAGGCTTACTTTTTATATTCTCACCAATGTGTCCAGTGAATCTAACAGGCTTAACATTATTTTTATGTCCAGTTGATTTAACAGGTTTTACGTTATCTCTTTGCCAAGTTGATTTAATAGAGTTAGCATTATTTATGCTGTTAACTACGTTATTATTACGGTTTTGTGCTGTCATTCTTTCTAATTTTGCAATTTCATAATCATCAAAATTATTATCCATTGAAATCTCCTTAAAAATAAAATTCTTTTGTATATTACTATTATTAAGCGTTTTATATAAAAAAATTATAACATTATGAAAAATTATTTACAATAGTTTTTGGTAATGTTAAAATAAAAAAAGTTATATAATATAAATATAATTGATAAAGAAGGGGAGAGGTAATATGTTAAACATTTTTAAAGCAATTATTTTTGGAATAATAGAAGGAATAACAGAATGGCTTCCAATAAGCAGTACAGGGCATTTAATTTTAGCAGAAAGTTTCATTAAGTTTGAAGGATTATCAGAAGGATTTTGGGATATGTTTGAAGTAGTAATACAACTTGGTGCGATTTTAGCGGTTGTAATACTATATTTTAAATCTATTTGGCCAATTAAGAAAAAAGAATCTAAGCATGGTGATAAAGGCTTTAAGTTTGATAAAGATATTTTAAATTTATGGGGCAAAATAATTGTTGCATGCTTACCAGCAATAGCAATAGTTTTACTTGGAATTGATGACTTTGCAGATGAACATTTCTACAATCCAACTTGCATTGCAATAATGCTTATTTTAGTTGGAGTAGCTTTTATAGTAATAGAGAATATGAAAAAGAAAGAACCTAAAGTAACAGATATAAAAGACCTTACATATAAGCATGCAGTTATAATAGGAATCTTCCAGTTAATAGCTGCAATATTTCCGGGAACATCTCGTTCAGGTGCAACTATAATTGGAGCACTACTTATAGGAATATCAAGAACAGTTGCAGCTGAATATACATTTTACTTAGCAATTCCAGCAATGGCAGGAGCAAGTTTACTAAAAGTATTAGATTTTGGATTTAATTTTACAGGAGCAGAGCTTGCTGTACTATTAGTAGGAACTGTTGTATCTTTATTAGTTTCAATATTTATAATCAAATTCTTAATGACATATATTAAAAAACATGATTTCAAAGTTTTTGGATATTATAGAATAGCATTAGGAATACTTGTAATAGCATTACTTTTGGCAGGAGTTATTGCATAAAAGTAATAAACAAATAATACACGAATAAAATTAAAAAGAAAAAGGTGTATTTATGAGTTTATTAGAAATCATTTTAATAAGCATAGGTCTTGCAATGGATGCTTTTGCAGTAGCAATATGTAAAGGCTTAGCTATGAAACATGGAAGTACCAAAAAAGGTGTTATAATAGCACTTTATTTTGGTATATTTCAAGCTTTAATGCCTTTCATTGGATATATACTTGGAATTAAATTTGAAAAAGCCATTGAATCACTAGACCATTGGATAGCATTTATATTACTATCTGCAATAGGAATAAATATGATTAAGGAATCAATAAAAAATGAAGAAAATAATATGGATGATGATGTAAGTTTTAAATCTATGTTTATTTTAGCACTGGCAACAAGTATTGATGCATTAGCGGTTGGAGTAACTTTTGCATTTTTGAAAGTTAAAATTATAATTCCGTTAATTCTTATTGGAATAATAACTTTTGTAATTTCTTTTTTAGGAGTTAAGATAGGAAATAAGTTTGGTAGTAAACTAAAAAATAAATCAGAGATTTTAGGTGGAATAATATTAATTATTATGGGACTAAAAATATTGCTAGATCATTTAGGAGTGTTTTAATATCTATAAATAGCAAAAAACACTTGATATTCTTGCTTATTTTTGATATTATATAAATAGTTAAAATAAGATTTGGAGGTTTTTATGGATAAGAAAAATAATGAAAAAAAGACTACAGTAAAAAAAGAAGATGCTAAAAAGCAAGAAGAAAAAACTTTTAGCAAAGTAAGTCCAAAAGAAAAAAATGAAAAACAATATACATCTGTAAAAGCAGCAGCTTCTACATTAGATGATAAAGAAGAGGTAAAAGGAAAAGTTACTATTGAAACGAAGTCTAATAAAAAATATGGAAAATGGGTTGCTTTAGTAGTTACTATATTAGTAGTTGCTCTAATAATTGTTGGAATAGTATTTTTTGTAAAAACTCCATATTTTGCAGTAATGAAAGTATTTAATGGTCTTAAATCAGGAAATATTGGAACTGTTAGCGGTTATGTTTCTTATGATACTCTAATGGATTCTTTAGTAGAAGGTTTAAATACAGGAGACAGTATGAGCGACTTAGAAAAAAATTGCTTTAGTGAATTTAAGTATAAAATAAACTCTTTCAAAGTAGAAGGTGATACTGCAACTGTAACAGTAGAAACAACTAATAAAAACTTTAGAAATGCTTTGACAAAATGGACACAGACAATTTATCAAAGATTTATAAGCGGAAATGAAATCTCTAATGACCAAGGAATAACTCTTTTAAATGAATATTTATCAGATGAATCTATTGGTACAATGTCAGTTACTAAGGATTTAAAACTTGTAAAAGTTGAAAACAAGTGGCAATTACAAATAGATGATAATTTAAAAGATGCAATTTTCCCAGGACTTAGTGAAGTAGTAAATTCAATTGATGCTTTAACAACGAAATAAATCATTGCCGAAAAGAATTAACAGTATTAGCTATCAAAATTCTCAATTTGCATACAATAAATAAAAGTGGAACTAAGATTTTTCTATATACATAGAAAAGCTTTAGTTCCTTTTATATAATCTTTGATTTATAAATTATACATATTATCTTTTTTTATCCAAACAGAAACACTACCACCATTAACGTAAAATATTCCATTTCCTTCATCATCAATGTAAACAGTTTCTTTAATATTTCCAGTACAATCATAAAGAACAGTACCGGCTAAGTTCTTACCAACATTCATCTGCTTGCTACCACCTTCACCATCACTTAGTATAACTGCTAAACCAGAATCTTGATGATAATAGTCACCTTCTCTAGTCCAACCAATAATATTAGGATTGTCCAAATAATCTCTTTGAGCTCCATAAGCTAAATGTTTTCTTACAAGAAGTAGTATATCAAGAAACTCTTTCATTGGAGCTATATTTTTTTCAGGAATTCCATAATAATCACCATAAAATATACAAGGAATTCCTTTTTCTCTAAGCATTATCATACTATAAGCAAGAGGTCTGAACCACTCTTTAATCCAAGAGTCTAGCGCTTGTCCGGGCTCTGTGTCATGATTGTCAACAAAAGTAACGGCTTTGGAAGGACGCCTATCAACAAGAGTATCTTCAAAGATTTTACTCATATCATAAAATCCAGAACTTTCAGATGCAGTTTTAAAATTATTGTGTAAAGGAACATCAAATAAAGCATCGACTTGATCATTAAAATCAAGATAATTTAAAAGGCTATCTATATTGTAGCTAAAATATTCTCCAACTGAATATAAATCTTTATTAAAAGTAGTTTTCAAATCAGCAAGCCATCTTTTAAAGAAAGGTGAACGTATATGTTTTACAGCATCTAATCTAAACCCATCTACATTAGTTTGACTCAAAAACCATTTTCCCCACGAATTAAGGTCATCAACTACATCTAAGTTATTAAAATCAACATCACAGCCCATTAAATAATCAAAATTACCAAGTTCTTTATCAACTTCATTGCTAAAATGTTTTCCATAAAATTTATATATTCCATTTTCTTTAGCCTTATTATCATAATCAATAGCAGTGAAATGGGACCAATCAAGTTTAAAGTCAGAATAGGTATTATTTCTTCCTTCAAAATTATATTTAGTCCAAGCAGAGATAGTTCTATAATCTCCTAAAACTTCATTTCTATTTTCAGGGTTAACTTTATATGCAATAATATCTTGCATTTCATCAGCACCCATTCTATGATTCAAAACAATATCAGCAAGAACTTGAATGTCCTCTAATTGCAAAGCTCTAATTGCGGCAATATATTCATCCTTAGTACCATATTTAGTTCTAACAGTTCCTTTTTGATTAAATTCTCCTAAATCATAAAGGTCATATACTCCATAACCAGTATCATTTATACCAGAGGCTCCTTTACAAGCAGGAGGAAGCCAGATAGAAGTAATTCCCATCTTTTTTAAATTAGGAGCAACTTTAATTA
>CANRBH010000021.1 GCA_947628825.1 uncultured Clostridia bacterium
TTATTAAGTGTACCCTTTTTTCTCAAAAAAATTTTTGAGAATTTTTTATTTTTCTATTGACATGTTACCGAATTACTAATAAACTGAATTTGATAATTAGTATTTATATTAAATTTTTATCTTATTATTTATATTGTATAATCTTCTTGAATAGAATTCTCTTGTAATCCTTCAAAATTCAACCCTAATTTATTGGCCTTTTTTGTCCAGTTTCTCATATCAAATATTTTTGTTTTTGTTTTTATTTCTTTTCTTAAAGAACTTGCAAAATCAATATCTAAATTTTCCTTTGCTCTTTTTTCATATTCATCGATACAACCTAATGCAAGTGTATTGCTTCCCTCAAACTTATATCTAACTGATAGCAAAAATACTGCTTCCTCCATTCCAACTCTACTTAATGCTTTCATAAAAGTCTCTTCATCTAATTCTAATAAGTATTTTAATTTTGAAGCAGATATCTTTTTTCTTGAAATTTCCTCATCTTTTTCTGTCATTCTCTGTTCTCTTAGAATTTTTTTCTTTTCTTTATCATATCTTTTTTGATCTTCTGGATATTTTTTTTCTAATCTATCAATTTCTGCTAGTGCTAAATTATATTCTCCAGACTTTTTGTATACTTGTATTCTTTTATTTAAAAATTTTTTTGCTAAAGTAGGATACTTTTCTACACAATTAGATATTTCTTCAAAGGCTTCTTCATACATATTTAGATTTATAAGTGCATCTATTTTTATATCATCATATTTTGGTGATAACCCTTGATACTTCTGTGACATCATTTCTGCTTCTTCTATCACTTCTAAATATCTTTTTTCTTCAAATAAGGCTTCTATTTTAATATTTTCTAAATTAATATATTCATTTGGATATAAAGAAAATAATTTTGGAAGTTCATCTAATACTTCTTGACTATTTCCTTTACCAATTTTAGCACATAATTCTATCATTAAAAAATTAAACTGTCTTTCTTTGAATTGATATTCATATTCAAAAGCTAATTTTATTACATCATCATATACTCCTAAACCTAATAATGCTTTAAGTCTTAGTTCTTGAAATCTTCCAAGTTCTTTGTGATTATTTTTATTTCTTCTAATAGCTTTAAAGGCTAAGCTTAATGCATTTGAATAGTCTCTATTTTTTATTAGTTCATCAATTTGTATGCTTTCTTCCAAATTTAATCTTTTTATGTACTCTGGTTTTAAACTTTTTCCCATAATAGATTTTTCCCTTTCTTCGCTCAGAATCGGTACTTCAAACATTTGCTTCGCAAATTTTCGAAGCTACCATACTGAGGAATGATTTTATATATATTGCAAAAAGAGACCTAACTAATTTTTATATCATTGGTCTCTTTTGTACTTTATTTTTTTAATTCTTCTAAGAACATTTCATTAAGCATCTTTGGATTTGCTTTACCTTTGGTTTCTTTCATTGCTTGACCTACTAAGAATCCTAAAGCTCTGTCTTTTCCTGCTTTGAAGTCTATAATTGACTGTGGATTTGATTCTAATACCTTTAGTACTACTTCCTTTATTGCACTTTCATCTGATATCTGAATCCAACCTTTTTCTTCTATAATCTTTTCAGGATTTCTTGGGTTTTCAAATAGTTCATCTAATACTTTTTTTCCTATACTTGAACTTATTGTTCCTTTATCTATTAAAGTTACTAATCCTGCTAAATGTTCTGCTGAAAAAGGAATCTGTTCTGGTTCTAATTCTTTTTCATTTAATATTCTTGCAATATCTGAATTAAGCCAGTTACATACTGCTTTGTAATTCTTACAAATTTCTCCTGCTTTTTCGAACATATCTGAATATGCTTTAGAACTCGTTAAAAAGTTTGCATCTTTTTCTGATAATCCAAGTTCTTTCATATATCTTTCTTTTCTACTTTCAGGCATTTCTGGAAGTTCTTCTTTTATCTTTTCTATATATTCATCAGATAATCTTATTGCTACTAAGTCAGGTTCTGGGAAATATCTATAATCTTGTGCATCTTCCTTATCTCTCATTTGATAAGTTCTACCATCTAAGTCATCCCATCTTAAAGATTCTTGTGTAATAGTATTTCCATGTTCTACCTCATATATTTGTCTATCTTTCTCATAATCGATTGCTCTTTGTATAGACTTAAATGAATTCATATTTTTCATTTCACATCTAGTTCCAAAAGGCTCCTTTCTTTTATGTACAGATACGTTAACATCTGCTCTTAAAGATCCTTCTTGCATTTTACAATCTGATACATCTATATATTGCAAAATAGATTTTAGCTTTTTTAAATATCTATCCGCTTCTTTACTTGAACGGATATCTGGCTCTGAAACTATTTCTATAAGTGGAACTCCTGCTCTGTTTAAATCAACTAAACTTCCACCTGTAAATTCATTATGATTTAACTTTCCTGCATCATCTTCTATATGAATTCTTAAAATTCTTATCTTTTTTGGATTACCATTATCATCTTCTATTTCAATATATCCATGTTCACAAAGTGGTTTATCAAATTGTGATATTTGATATGCTCTTGGTGTATCAGGGTAAAAATAATTTTTTCTATCATTTTTACTATCTTTTGAAATTGTGCAATTAGTTGCTAATCCTGCCTTAACAGCATATTCAACTACTTTTTCATTTAATACTGGAAGTGCTCCAGGCATTCCAGTACAAACTGGACATATATTAGTATTTGGTTCTTCACCATAACTAGATTCACAAGAACAGAATATTTTTGTTTTTGTAGATAATTCTGCGTGAACTTCTAGTCCTACTACTAGTTCATAATCTTCGCTTGACATTATTTTCTCCTTTAAATTCTTATAATTTTGCTTAAATGTTTTTTTAGTTTTTCTTAAATTCTGGTTTATAATTTTCTCTAAATTTTATTTTTTGTTCAAATGTATATGCAGCATTTAAAATTGTTTCTTCTTTAAATCTATCACCTATAAGTTGCATTCCTATTGGCATACCTCTGCTATCAACTCCACAAGGAAGTGATATTGCTGGAACACTTGCTACATTTATTGATACTGTGCAAATATCTGCTAAGTACATCTCAAGTGGGTTGTCTTTTTTCTCTCCAATATTAAACGCTGTTGTTGGAGATACAGGTGTTAATAGTACATCATACTTTTTAAATTGATCATCAAATTGTTTCTTTACAAAAGTACGTGCTTTCTGTGCCTTTTTATAATATGCATCATAGTATCCTGATGAAAGTACATAAGTTCCTAAAATTATTCTTCTTTTTACTTCATCTCCAAATCCTTCAGTTCTAGAATTTACAAATAATTCTTTTAAGTTTGAATAATCTTTAGCTCTATATCCATATCTAATTCCATCAAATCTTCCTAAGTTAGAACTTGCTTCTGCACAGGCTATTATGTAGTATGTTGCTAATGCATATTCAGCAACATTTAAAGAAGTTTCCTCTACTATTGCTCCAAGTTCTTTATATATTTCTATTGCTTCTTGCAATTTTTCTTTTACTTCTTTGTCAATTCCATCTCCAAAAAACTCTCTTGGAACTCCTATTTTTAATCCTTTTACATCATTTTTTAAAGCTTTTGTATAGTCTACTTTTGGTACATTACATGATGTTGTATCTTTTTCATCATGACCTGCAATAACGTTTAACAACAATGCTGAATCTCTAACATCTTTTGTAATTGGTCCTACTTGATCAAGTGATGATGCAAATGCTACTAAGCCATATCTTGAAACTAAACCATAAGTTGGTTTTAATCCTACTACTCCACATAGAGAAGCTGGCTGACGTATTGAACCGCCTGTATCTGAACCTAATGCCCATGGTACCATATTGCTAGCTACTGCTGCTGCTGAACCTCCTGAAGATCCTCCCGGTACCTTGCTTAAATTCCATGGATTATGAGTTATTTTTATACTTGAATTTTCTGTCGAACTTCCCATAGCAAACTCGTCCATGTTTAGCTTTCCTAAAACGGGCATTTTTTCTTTTAAAACATTTTCTACAACTGTTGCATTATATGGAGCTATAAAGTTTTCTAACATCTTAGAGCTACAAGTTGTTCTTATTCCTTTTGTACATAAATTGTCTTTTATTCCAATAGGAATTCCTGCTAAATTGTTATCTTCTTCCTTTTTAGCTTGCTCTGAATTATTTTCTGCATAAGCTTTTTCTGCATTATTCTCTTCATCTATTTTCTTTGCTTGCTCCAAAGCTAAATCTTCAGTTACTGTTACAAAAGCTCCAACTTCATTTTCTTTTTCATTTATTCTATCTATATAAGCCTTTGTAATTTCATAACTTGTAAGTTCTTTATTTTTTAATTTTTCTTGTAACTCATGAACTGTAAGTTCTGTTATGTTCATCTATTTTCCTCCTCAAGCTTTTTTATTTCACTATAAAAATGTGGCCATGAATATATTCTTGTTATTTTTTCATTTTTATAATTAGTATTTACTATGCTATCCATTATATATGTCTTAACATTTGCTTCAGATATTTTTTCACAATTTGATCTACTATCATCAATAAATGCTTCTATGTTATTTTCTTTTACAAATTGTACTTTATCTTTTGCATTTATTATTAAATTGTCATATTCAATATCATTATCTTTTAACCACTTTTTTGTTAATTCTTCTACACTAAATTTATCTGATAAAAATCTTGCTGTTATTATATATATTTCGTTTCCATCTTCTCTTAGCTTTTTTATTGTTTCTTTTGCATATAATTTAGGTTTTACATTATTTAATAATTTTTCATAGTATTTATCAAAAAAATTTTTTTCTTCTTCTTGATTCCAATTATGAAATGATGTAATATATTTACGCTTAATTGCTTCTTTGTCAATTTCTCCTATGTCTTTTCCTAAATCATTTATTGTATAATTTTGTGCATATGGAAAAAAGTATTCATATGTATTTGAAATAGTATCATCAATATCTATTCCTATTCTCATAATATTTTCCCTTCTTTTATTTTAAATGTTTCATTACTTCATTAAATATTTCATCAGAGATATCTTCTATTGTTCTCAACTTTCCATTTTCAACACATTTAATTTCAAACCAATTATATTTTTTTGCAACATAGCAAGCTGCATTATGGCTGTCAATTAAATGATTTTTATCTTTTTCATGTATATCTTTTTGGCTTGTATGTGAAAATTTATTTTCTCTATTTTTTATAAGTTCTAAAGCAGTATCAACTGGCATATTTAAGAAAAATACTTCTGATGGTTTTGGAAGTCCATATAATCCGTATTCAAAATCTGCTAGCCAATCTAAAAATTTATCCCTTTCTTTTTCATCATAAATTTTTCCTGCTTGATGAACCATATTAGATGAAGTATATCTATCTGCAATTATTAAACCACCATTATTATAATATTCCTTAAGTTCTTTTTGAAATGTTGCATATCTATCAGCAGCATAAAATGTTGAGGCAATATATGGGCTTACATCTTTTGCATTTTCTCCAAATTCTCCTGATAAATACATTTTTACTAATGATGATGATGGACTTTCATAGTTTGGAAAATCTGCTGTTTTAAAATCTATATTATTTTCTTTTAATTTTTTAGTTAGTAATTCAAATTGAGTTTGTTTTCCGCTTCCATCTGTTCCATCAATTACAAATAATTTTCCCATAATAATTCTAATTCCTTTCCTTTGTTAATAAAAAGATTAAAGCATAACTACTTTTCCCAAAATTTTTTATTGTAAAACCTTTGGTATTTTGTACATATCTCTTTCAATATCAGGTGCATTTTCAAGTAATCCATCTCTATTATCAAATTTCTTTACTTCATCTTTTCTAAATACATTAAAATTATCATTTGCACCTATTGTTTCATTTAAATCTCCTATCGGTGCTTTTTCTAAAATTCTAACATATTCTAATATATCATCTAAATTTTTTATATACTTTTCAATTTCTTTTTCATCTATTTTTAAGTCTGCTAGTTTTGCTATATGTAAAAGTTCTTCTTTGCTTACCATAATATCCTCCTATTTAAACTATCATCTATTTTACCTTTTTTTTGCAGATTTTTCAATAGTTTCAGTAAAAAAATATACTCTCAATTTTTTAAATTGACAATATTCTCTTATTGTGATTAAATATAATTGTATTTATATGTAAAAAAGAATAAAAAAATAGAAATCCTACAAAATATTTTATTAGGAGGAATCAAATGATAAAAAGTGAAAAGGGTTCTGTTACTCTTTTAGTTGCTGTAACAGTATTACTTATAGTAATTATACTTTCTTCAAGTCTTATGTTAGTATCTCTTAAGAGAAAATCTCAACTTCAAGAATCTAAGATTTTGCAAGAAATTTATGGTGGAGATAATTTAGATGAAATTTATCAAGAGCAATTAGAAAAAAAGAGTTATTCTAATTTAAGTTCTACTTCTTTTTCTGCTTCAGATATAACTCTAGATTTATATGGAATATATGTAGATATTGGGTTAGAGATAAATGATAATAATAAAGTAGATGACTGGGAAATATTCTATGCAGGAAATGATAGAATATATTTAATAGCAACAGACTATGTTCCAACAAGCAAATTAGAAGATTGGAATGTAATAGGAGAAGGAACAACATTAGATGATGCTGGATTTAGTAAATACAATAACTATGTTGTGAACTGGCAAAATGCACCTACACAGTTTTTTAATTTACCAACAGAACCAGAAGATTTTTTAAGTTTGGTAAAACATAATGGATATAACTTAGAAGAAAATAAAACAAACGCTAATTCAATAGCAGTATCACAATTAATAAATTCAGATGCTTGGAGTGGAATAAAAGAAGCAACAAGTATGGAAAATCAAAAATATATAGACTTTGTAATAGGTGGACCAACATTAGAAATGTTATGTACTGCATGGAACAAGACTGTAGATGGTGATGAAAACGAATTTATATCAATTACTGCTGATAGTTCAGGTGAAACTGGATATTATGTATCTTCAGAAAAAATGAAAGACCAGACTTGGCTATATATGAATGGAACACAAACCGAACTTGGTGATAAACTAGATATATTAGGAACAAAATACAAAACATTTTTCCCACACACAGCATTATATGAAGATTGCTATGGTTATTGGCTTGCCTCACCTTGTGCTGACAGTTCTGATGGCTTGATGCGTATCCGTTATGATGGCCGCGTACTTGGTGACGCTCAATATAATGTTAGCTATGGTGTGCGTCCTATAATCTGTCTAAAATCTGAAACAAATATTGCATGGGATAGCGAAAATGAAATGTTTAAATTAACATCATCTTCTTCAGTATCTCCCTAAAACAAACATCCAGATAGAATTGATAAAAGACTGATAAATAGCCGATTTTGAGATAAAAATATTTTTAAAAAGAGAATTCTACTATTTGTAAAATTCTCTTTTTAATTTTTTGTATTATTATTTCTTTTTATTTTTTATAGATTTTATTTCTCTTGTTTTTATTCATGCTTTTTTAGTTCTAGTTTTTGTTTTTGAAGATGTATTTTTTGCCTTAGTTGTTTTTTTACTTTTTGTTTTTGCACTGCTTTTCTTTCTTGTTCTTCTTGTTTTCTTTACTTGTTTTTGTTCCATTTCTGGACTCCACTTTTCTCCTACTTTAGGCATATTCCATGAAATAAAATTACAAGAGTTAGGATTATCTTTAACATATTTTGAACAAACATAATAATTCTTGCCACGTTTAGTTTTTCTTACATATACCTCAGCACCACATACTGGACATGGCACATCTATCTTTTCTACATAAGGTTTGATATTTTTACAATCAGGATATCCAGGACAAGCTAAGAATTTTCCATATCTACCATACTTAACAACCATCATTCTTCCACATTTTTCACATTGTACATTTGATACTTCTTCTTGTAATTCAACATGTTCTAGTTCTTTATTAGCTTTATCAAGTTCTTGTTTAAAAGGCTTATAAAATTCTCTTATTACCTCTTTCCATTTTTCATTTCCTTCTGCTATTTCATCAAATCTATTCTCTATGTCTGCTGTAAATTCTACATTTATTATATCTGTAAAATTTTCTATTAGTAATTTGTTTACTACTCTTCCTAATTCTGTTGGTACAAGTTGTTTTTGTTCTTTTTCTATATATCTTCTGTCAATTATAGTTGAAATAATTGTAGCATAAGTACTTGGTCTTCCTATACCCTTTTCCTCCAAAGTTTTTACTAAACTTGCTTCCGTATATCTTGGAGGTGGTTCTGTAAAGCTTTGTTTTGATTCTATTTTTTCTTTTTTTACTTCTTCTCCAACAATTAAATCTGGAACATTTGCTTCATCATCTTCATTTGATTTTTCATCTCTATCTTCAACATATAATGTCATAAAACCTTTAAATTTAAGTTTTTGTCCAGATGCTCTAAAGTTAAATGTTTCATTTTCTTTATTAACATCTATATTAGCTGTAATTGTATCATATACAGCAGATGACATCTGACTTGCTATAAATCTATTATATATTAAACTATATAATTTATATTGATCAGGTGTAAGTGAGCCTTTTACTTCTTCAGGAGTTATTTCAACATAAGTTGGTCTAATACCTTCATGTGCATCTTGTGCTCCTGATTTAGTTTTATAATATCTATTTTCATAATAACTATTTCCATATTTAGCTGTAATGTGCTTTTTAGCAGCTTCTCTTGCTTCCTCTGATATTCTAGTAGAGTCTGTTCTCATATATGTTATTAAACCGACTGTTCCTCTACCTGAAACATTTACACCTTCATATAAACCTTGTGCAACATTCATTGTTTTCCTAATTGGAAATCCTAATTTTCTAGATGCTTCTTGTTGCATTGTACTTGTTGTAAATGGAGGAGCTGGAGTTCTCTTTTTTTCTCCTTTTTTTACATCAGTAACAAGGTATTTTCCTTTTTCTATCTTATTTAAGATATCTTTTACTTCTTTTTCATTATGAAGTTCTATTTTCTTTCCATCTTTTCCATAAAGTCTTGCTGTAAAAATTTCTCCTTCTTTAGATAATTTAGCAAAAATATTCCAATATTCTTCAGGAATAAATTTTTCTATCTCATCTTCTCTATCAACAATGAGTTTAACAGCAACAGATTGAACTCGTCCAGCTGATAAACCTCTTTTTACCTTTTTCCATAAAATTGGACTTATCTGATATCCAACAATTCTATCTAACACTCTTCTTGCTTGCTGTGCATCTGTTAAGTTCATATCAATTTTTCTAGGTTCTTTTATAGACTTTTTTACAGTTTCTTTTGTTATTTCATTAAATGTAACTCTGCAAATACTGTCTTGGGGAATTCCAAGTATATAAGCTAAATGAAATGCTATAGCTTCACCTTCACGGTCAGGGTCGGTTGCTAGATATACTACTTTTGCATTTTTAGCATCTTTTTTTAGAGAATTTATAAGTGATGCCTTTCCTCTTATATTTATATATTCTGGTTCAAAATCGTGTTCAATGTCAACACCAAGCTTAGATTTAGGCAAATCTCTAATATGTCCCATAGATGCAACAACTTTGTAATCATTTCCTAAAAACTTTTTTATTGTATTTGCCTTTGCTGGTGATTCCACTATAATCAATTTACTAGCCATTACTTTTTTACCTTTCTTGTAATTATATAAGATATTCTCATGTTTTTAATGTACTTTGTCAAAACAACTTTGTCTATTTTAACCTATTTTTTTATATTTTGCAAGTCTGGGCATTTATACTTGTAAAGCTTCTCTAATTTCAAGATATATTTTATCTTCTACATTACCAATAGATAAAGACTTTGCACATCTTCCCATTTCTTTTAAAGTTTCTTTATTTTTGACTATTTCTTCAACTAGATTATTTAGTTTTTCTGCTGTTAAGTCTTTATCAAGAATAACTTTTGCAGCTCCTGCTTTTTCTAAAACTCTTGCATTATACTCTTGGTGATTTTCTGCTGCGTAAGGATATGGTATAAATATTGAAGCCTTTCCTAGCTTTTCTATCTCTGTTATTGTCATTGCTCCGCTTCTTGCAATAATAATATCAGATATATTCATTACACTTTCCATATCATAAATGTAAGGCATAACTTTTATATCTTTCAAGTTATCTATATTTATTTGTTCTTCAATTAACTCTTTTTTTACCAACTCATATTGTTTTGGTCCTGTAGCCCATATAATCTGATAGTTTTTGTTTAATTTATTTTCAATTATATTTATTAAACTTCTATTTATGCTTTCTGCTCCTTGACTTCCACCAAAAACTAAAGCTATTGGTTTGTCAGTTTTTAGCCCTAAAGCTCTTACTCTAGATTCTATCTCATAATCGCTTAAGTTTAAATCTTTTATTTTTGTTGGCGTTCCTGTTACTGCAACTTTTGCTTCTTTATTTAATCTCTCTTGTGCTTCTTTAAATCCAACTAAGATTTTACTAGATTTTTTTGCTAACATTTTAGTTGCAACTCCTGGCATAACATTACTTTCATGTATTATATAAGGAACTCCTAACTTTTGAGCTGCTTTGCAAACTGAGATGCAAATATATCCACCTGTTCCTACTATTATGTCTGGTTTAAAAGCTTTTATTATTTTTTTTGCTTCTCCAATAGAAAAAATTGTTTTTACTAATCTTTTGATATTTTTTATTGTTAAACTCCTTGAAATTCCATAGCTTTCTATTGTTTTAAGCTCAAAACCAGCTCTAGGGACTAAATCATTCTCTAGTCCCCTCTTTGTTCCTATAAATATTATTTTTGAATCAGGTTCTTCTTCCTTAATTTTATTTGCTATAGCTATTCCTGGGTTAATATGTCCTCCAGTTCCAGCTGCTGCAATTATTACTTTCAATATTCTTCTCCTTATATAATTATATTTTTTTAGCTCTACGAGAAATATTTAGAAGCAGTCCCATACTTGATAAAAGTATTATTAGTGAACTACCACCATAACTTAAAAATGGAAGTGATATTCCTGTGTTAGGAATAGTATTTGTTACAACTGCAATATTTAATATTACTTGAATAGCTATTAAAGCTGTTATACCTATTGCTAACAAACTACTAAATACATCTTCTGCTCTTATTGCTATTAGTACACCTCTTACAACTAATATTGCAAATAATGTTATTACTAATAAACATCCCACAAATCCAAGTTCTTCTGCTAATATTGCAAATATAAAGTCGTTGTGAGCTTCTGGTATGTATAAATATTTTTGTTTACTTTCTCCAAGACCAACTCCAAAAAATCCACCTGAGCCTATTGCATATAAACTTTGAACTGTTTGATATGATGTTCCACTTGTATCTTCCCATGGATTAAGCCAAGCCATAACTCTATCTGATCTAAATCCATTTGTAATTTTATCTTTAAATATCATAAATATTCCACTTAATCCTACTAATCCCATGCCTGCCATTGTAGCTAAATATTTGAATTGACATCCACTCATTATTACCATTATTATTGATACAATAGCGATTATAATACCGGCACTTAAGTGATTTTGTACTTTATATAAAATTAAAATTGGAATTGCAATTAAAACTAGTGGCGCAAAACATACTTTCCAAAAGTTATCTAATTTGTTTCTAGGGTCAGTATAATATCCTGCTAGAAAAATAATAAATCCTATTTTTGAAATTTCAGATGGTTGAATTTGTATTCCTAAATCAATCCATCTTTTAGCTCCTGATACTTCCATTCCTATTCCAGGAATTAAAACCGTAAAAAGAATTGCAACAGATGCAACATATATGGCAATATAATATTTTTTAAAAATCTTATAATTAAATCTTGAGAAAAAGAACATAGCTGCTAATCCTAATATTGCTGCTAAACCTTGTGTCATTAAATAATGATAGCTGTTTCCATAATCAGCCAATGCAGATGGAGCACTTGCAGAAAGTACCATTACAATTCCTAAAGCAACTAACATAAGTACAACTATCAATAATGGCATATCCATCTTATTACTTGTCTGAAGTTGTTTTATTTTGCTTATTCCTGAAGAACTATCTCTTTTTGAAACATATCTTACTCTTCTTTGAGTATAATCTTCACTTGAAGTATTGTTTCTTCTTTGAGCATAATCTTCGCTTCTGTTTCTTACTTGTGTATTGCTTACATTAGAGTGCTTTTTATTTTCCGAGCTTCTTTTCTGCATTTCGACTCCTTTCTTTGGTTACTTTTTATATTGCTAATATTCCTATAATTGATGCTATAAGTGTTATTATACTAAATGTTGATACGATTTTATTTTCCTTCCATCCAAGCATTTCAAAATGATGATGGATCGGTGCCATTTTAAATAATCTCTTTTTTGTTTTTTTGTAATATGCAACTTGCAATATTACTGATAATGTTTCTACAAGAGGAACTATTGCAATTATTATTAAAAGTAATGGTAATTTTAAATATAATGAAATTCCTGCTATTGCTCCTCCTAATAAAAGTGAACCTGTATCTCCCATAAATATATGCGCTGGATGTAAATTAAATAATAAAAATCCTAATCCTGCTCCAATTACAATACATCCAAAAATCGTTGTTTCTTTTACTCCCCAAATGATTGATATTACTGTAAGACAAGTTAAAATTATTGTTGTTACACTTGTTGATAATCCATCTATTCCATCAGTTAAATTAACTGCATTTGTAGTTGCTAAAATTACAATTACAGCAAACGGAATATAAAGCCATACTGGAAGTGTTAAATATGTTTTAAAAAATGGTATATATATGTCTGTTCCATTTTTAAATGCAAATACTAACATCAATACATATATTAAAGATATTACAAGAAGTCCTCCCATTTTTGCTTTTGGACTTATTCCATCTGTATTATGAAGTACAACTTTTTTAAAGTCATCTATGAATCCTATTATTCCAAAACCTATTGTTACAAATATCATTGGTAGTAGTCTAGTTGCTATCTCTGGTTGATCTGCTGAATAATCAATGTAAAGAAAAGCACTTAATAATAATGTAGCTATTATTAAGATTAGTCCTCCCATTGTAGTTGTTCCCTTTTTCTTCAAATGTGATTCTGGTCCATCATCTCTTTCTGATTGTCCTACTCTTAATCTTCTAAGTGTTGGTATTACTATTAAAGATATAATTACACTTACTGCAAAAGATAAAAGTAGTATCTTAATTTGAAAGCTCATTAGTTTTCCCCCTTAAAGTCTTTCTATGCTTTAATATTTTTCTTTTCTTCAAGTATCTGTTCTATTACTTCCTTAATGATTACTCTTTCATCATAAGGATTTTTTACATGATTTATTTCTTGATATGTTTCATGTCCTTTACCTGCTAAAACTATTATGTCATTTTTTCCTGCCATTTCAATTGCCTTTTTTATAGCTTGAGTTCTATCTACTATACATTCATATTTTCCTTTTGTCTTTTTTATTCCTTCTTCAATTTGATTTACTATTAATGTTGGATTTTCGGTACGTGGATTATCTGATGTTATTATTGTATAATTGGCAATTCTTCCAGAGATTTCACCCATTATTGGTCTTTTTCCTGAATCTCTATCTCCTCCACAACCAAATACTGATATAACTCTTCCTCTTGTATATGCTTTTACTGCTTGTAAAATGCTTTGTAAACTTTCTGGTGAGTGAGCATAATCTATCATTATAGTCAAGTCTAATTTATTATCTACTAGCTCACTTCTTCCTGGTACTCTAACTACTTCTAAAGCAGATTTAATATTTTGTGTATCACATCCTAATTTTTCAGCAACACATATTGCTGCTAAACTATTATATACACTAAATCTTCCTGGTATGTATGTTTTTATTCTTTCATTTTTTCCGTTTACTTTAATTCTAAAATCTACATAAGAATTTGTTATTGTAATATCTTTTGCTAAAACGTTACATTCATTATCTATTCCATAAGTTTTTATTTCACAATTTGGAACCATTTTTGGTAATTTAATTACTGAAAAATCATCTGCATTTATAAATCCATATGGGCACATTTTAAATAGCATTGCTTTTGAGTTAAAATAATCTTCCATATTTGGATGTTCTTTTTCGCTTATATGGTCTTCTGAAAAGTTTGTAAATACTCCTATGTTAAAATCACAACCATCAACTCTGTGTAATTTTAAACTTTGAGAAGATACTTCCATAACAACTGCACCACATTTTTCTTCTGCCATTTTAGCAAAAAAGCTTTGTAATTTTAAGCTATCTGGAGTTGTTCTATCACTATCTTCTAATTTTTTATCTCCTATATATGTAGCAATTGTTCCGATTAATCCTGTCTTGATACCTTGTCTTTCAAGTATTTCCTTTATCATAAATGTTGTAGTAGTTTTACCTTTTGTTCCTGTTACACCAATTAGTTGAAACTTCCTTGAAGGATTGTCATAGTAGTTGCATGCACATTTTGCTAAAGCAATTCTCGTATCTTTTGTTGCAATTAAAGTAACATCTTCTGGTACAAGTTTTACAATTTCTTTAACTCTATCTTCATTTACTAAAATCGCTTTTGCTCCTGCTTTAATTGCTGATTCAATAAATGAATGTCCATCTACATCAAAGCCTTGTATTGCTACAAATAAATCTCCTTTCTTAATTTGTCTTGAGTCACTTGCAATGTTTGGAATATCAATGTCTAAATTTCCTTTAGCTTTTAGACCTTCTATTCCTGCTAAAATATTCTTTAAATTCATAATTTTCACCTCATATAAAGTTCTCTATTTCTTTTTGAACTTTTGGAAAATTAAAATAACATTTTAATTAAAACATTATTTTACTATTATATTATATACCTAATATTATGAAAAAAACAAGATTATATTCAAATAATCTTGTTAATAAATAATTAAAAATATTATAATCAATAAATTTCTAATTGTTGTTTAAATAATTTATCTCTGCTGGTATAAATTTGTATATTCTTATTTTTCTTAAGGATTTGCTTAACTTTCCATAATCCTAGTCCGTGCGAGATTTTGTCTTTTTTACTTGAAAATCCTTTTTCATATATTTTCTTTATATCAACTAAATAATTTTTGCAAGGATTTTCTATAATAATCAAATTTCTATTATTAAACTTGTCTCTTAAAAATTTTATAGAAATTACTTTTTCTTCACATCCTACACTTGCTTCAATAGCATTATCAATTAAGATTCCAAGAACTCTACATAAATCATAAGTTGAAACTTTTAGTTTATTTAAATCAACATATACTTCTACCTTTATTCTGATTCCTTTTTCTTCTGCTAATTTTATTTTGTTATTGATTATATTTAAGATAGCTGGATTGTTTATGATGTTACCATTTATGGCTTGCTTTTCATTTATTTCCTGACATTCCTTAGTAATTGATTTATACATTTTTTCAAGTCCTGCCATATCATTTGCAACAATATATCCGCCTATCCCCTGCATTATATTATTAAAATCATGTTTAAATGCTCTAACATTATCGTAGTTTTCTTGTAGTCTTTTGTTGCTTCCTTCTAAATTTTCTATTATTACATTCTTGTCCTTTTCCTTAAGCATTGTAAGTATATTCTTTAACAATACCGCAAAATATAACATAATCATTATTGCAAATAATATGTAAAGATACGTTGGTATGTTTTCTATATCTTTTATAACTTTCGATTCTAATAAATTTAAAACTATTATAGAAATCAAACTAATAATTCTAATCTGCCTTTTTAATTTCTCATCCATGCACTCTTTAATATCAATTTTAATTTTTTTATTTTCTATCATTATTAACATTATGATTTCTATTATTGATATTAGTGGAATATACGTTTTTATAGAAAACATTTCTAATATTATTGTAAATGTATATTTTATTATTAGTGCTACCCATAATTTTTCTTCTTTTAATTTCATAAATTTTTTTAAACATATAATATCAAAAATTAAACTTAGATTATTTAAGATTGGAATAATAAACCTACATACAATAGTTGTTATTGCTTGCATAAAAAATAGTAGTATTTCTTTTATATCTTTCAAATCCAAAAGTTTAATTATAATTCTATCTACTATTATGATATTTAAAAGATTAAATAATAAAAATATTGCAATATTTAATGGAACATATTTTAGTACATCTAGCATTTCATTTTCTCCTTTGTTATTGGTAATATATTCCATATTACTACTTTATTTTTCAAAAAGCAATACTTTTTTACAAATTTTAACAATATCTTGCAAAAAAATAAATGTAAACACTTTTTTTGTATCTACATTTATTTTATCACTTCACGCTTTTTTGTCTACATTTATTTTATAACTTTAATGAGATTTCATTATCTAAAGTATTCTCTAAAAGTATTTTTATCATCTTCAATTAGAGTATTTAATATTTCTAGTCTTAGTGGTAATCTATCTGCCTTAATTCTACCTAGTATGTTTAACTTATATTTTGGATATTTGAAACATAGATAATACATTTTTGATAATTCTTGCATTAAGTCTGTCATTATTACTCCTGATACTTCTTGTGTTGTATTGCTATCTTTTACTTTTCTATATACAAAGAATGGTTCTTCAAAATAGTCATAAGTTTTACATTTACATAAAGTTTCTAGTGAAAAACATACATCTTCATATGCAATATATTCTGTAAATCTCACATTTTCAAGTAATTCTCTTTTGCAACACCTTACTGTGCAAGCCAAAAGTTTTGTTTTTTGTATTCTTTCTCCCATATCAGTAAATTCATCTTTTACTAAAGTTCTTGTTCCAAAATTATCTTTTATAAAAGGTAAGGCAATTACATCTTGTCCATTTGCTTTTTTATCTAATTTTGATAAAACATCCGTGCTTGCTAAATAATCATCACTATCAAGAAATACAACGTACTCTCCTTTTGCATTTTCTATTCCTAAGTTTCTAGCTCCTCCTGCACGTTTTCTATTTGTATAAAATATTTTTACAGGGTATCTTTTTATTATTTCTAAACTATTGTCATTACTTCCATCTTCTACTACAATAACTTCATATTTATCTTTTTCTATGTCTTGATTAAAAACGCTATCTAAGCATTCTCCAATGTATTTTTCTTTATTATAATTAGGTATTACAATCGAAAATTTACACATTTCTTATCTCCTTTATCTATAAAAACTTCTATTTTTATAAAGTACTATAAAAGTTTTGCCCATCTTCTCAATGTTCTATCATTTGACCACTTAAAATCTTTTAAGTTTTCTTTGTATATTTTTTTGTTTTTCAATATTAAATCAATTTTATCTTCATAAGAATCTAAATTATCTCTACTTAAAATTATTCCTGTTTTATTATCTAATATTTGTTCATAAGCAACATCAAAGTCTGTTACAATACATGGTACTCCAAGTATCTTTGCTTCTGTTAGAACTAATCCCCATGTTTCATCATCACTTAGCAAAACTAAATAATCGCATTTTTTTATTATGTTGTATGGGTTGTCCACAAAACCAGTGAAAACAAAATTATCCTCAAGTTCAGCATATTTATTTTTTATTTCATCTTCAACTTCTTTATAGTAGTTTCCTCCTACTATATACCATTTGAAATCTACATTATGTTGTTTTAATAGTTTTGCTAATTTTAATTGTCTTTCAAAACCTTTTTCATAGCAAACTCTACCAACAGATACCATGGTTAGTTCATGGTCTGTATCCATTTTTATTCTTTTATTAGATTTTCTTATGATATCATCCACATCAATGATATTATAAATAACTCTTATCTTTCCTATTACTTTATTTGCATAATCTTGTTTAAGCATTACTTTTTTGCAGGTTTCACTAACAGTGATTATTTCATCAACAACTTCGTAAAATAAGTCGTCTGTAAAAATCGATGATTCTCTTCCTCCAAAGTGATGAAACCATAACATTGTCTTATTTCTTTTTATTTGATCATTTATGTCTAATGCTGATTTATATGGAGAGCATAATACTAGTGTATCTACTTCTCCTTTATAGTTTTTATCTATTTTAACTACCTTTGCATATTTTTCATACTTTTTTAATAATTCCTTGTCAGAGGTATCATCAGTATAACCAATATAAAGTTCATAACCTTTTAGATTTCTTACTAGACTTAATATTGCAATTTCAGTTCCACCTATATAAAACATAGGTCTAAAAAACATTACTTTCTTCATATTCTAATATTCCTTTTACTAAAATATCTTACCATGTAAACATTTTATGTATATAATGGTTTAATTATAACATTTTTTTTGTAAAAAGAAAAGATATTTAATAAAATTTTAAGATTTTTGGTTATTTCTTAAATAGCTTTTAGTTTTTTTAGCTATAGCTTTTTCAAGACTAATTAAAAAAGTCCTTAGCAATAGTTTACAAATGCCTTTATTTATTGTATAATTAGCCAAGCCAATTTCTAGTGCAAGTTGTTTTATATATAACAAGAAAGGAACTAAATTATTTATGAAAATTTTTTTAATTGCATACATAAAAAAGAACTTGGGTGATGATTTGTTTATAAAAATATTGCTAGAAAAATATAAACAATGTGATTTTTATATTTTAAATAATAATGATTATTTAGAATACTTTAATAAATACAATAATCTTCATATTATAGAAGGAAAATGTTCAGCAAGTGAGATTTGCTCTACTAATGTTGATGATTATGATGCTTTTGTTTATATTGGTGGTTCTATTTTTATTGAAAATAAAAGCAGTGTTTCACATGAATTTAATAACTTTCTTAAAAGATGTAAAGAAAAAAATAAACCTTTCTATTATATTAGTTCAAACTTTGGTCCTTTTGAAACAACAGAGTTTTTGACTTTGTCTAAAAAGATTTTTGCAAATTGTACTGATATATGTTTTAGAGATACCTACTCATACAATTTATTTAAAGATTTAGATACTGTAAGATATGCTCCTGATATTGTTTTTAGTGCAAATTTTAAAACTTTGCCAAAAGTTAAAAATACACTTGGCATATCAGTTATAAATTTAAAAGATAGAAGTGATTTAAAACATATTGATTCTGCATACTATAATTATCTTTTAAACAATATTAAAGAATTTATAAAAGAAGGAAAAAAAGTTTATCTTTTCTCTTTTTGTAAATCTCAAGGTGATGAAGATATGATTGATAAAATTTTAAGCAACTTTGATGATAGTTCTAAGTTAACAGCTTGTAATTATGATGGAGATATTGATAAATTTATTGAGTTGTACAGTAGTATGGAATATATGATTTGCACTAGGTTTCATTCAATGGTGCTTTCTTCAATTTTTAGACAAAAGGTTTTTGTATTATCATATAGTAATAAAATAGATAATGTATATAATAATTTAAAATTAGGATATAATTTATTGCATATAGAAGATATTGATGAAAGTAAACTTTTAACTGACAACTGCTTTAAGGTTGTTGATGAGAATAAACTTTCAAATATTAAAAGTGAGTCAGAAAAGCAACTAAGTGCTTTTGATAAGTTTGTTAAAGGTAAATAATAAAACCAAGCTAATATTCTCAGAGTATCAGAAAACTGCACTTGTGGAATTCTCCACAGGTGCAGTAAGTTTTTGCTGACCTATTAGCTTTGGCCAGCGGCGTTTGCCTGATGCTCAGCAACCATCTTGCTCATTTTTTCGGCCGTCCACGTCGTACCAGGCGCGATGACATTGTCCGGATCAATCAGTTTGCAGAGATGAACGGCAGAGACAACAACCTCAGCTTTTGCCTTTTCCTGCCACAGGTCTGGATGCTTCCAAAGGTCATCTCTCAGAGCAAGCTCTTGATAAACCTCGGTCCATTCTCTTACTTTTCCCTCAGTGTAGTTCACTCTGTAAAACATACCGAGGCGGATGTCGTAGACGATACCTCCAACGCCAGGGACTTTTTTGCCTTGCATAAGATGCACTCCTTTTTTGTAAATTTAGGGTAACGCTAATATTTATTATACCATATTATGTTGATTTTGACAAGTACATGTCATTTTTATTTTGTCAATTTTTTTGGAAAATATTCGAAAAAAATACATTTTTGCATATTTTTGAAATCTTCGTAAATACTAAAATTATATAAAATGCTAATGACCAAAATTTGATTATAGCTTTTTTATAAAAATTTTAGAAAGGATGGATTTTTCTTATGAGAAGTGCAAAAAAGGCAATTTTATTTTCAATTGTATTATTAGTAGCTTTATTTCTTGCTCCAAATTTTGTAAGAGCTGATAGCCAAACTGTATCTAACGAAACTCAGTTACTTGAAGCTATTGAGCAAGCAAGTGCTGGAGATGTTATTTCTTTAAATTCTAATATTGTTTTAACTAAACCTGTCAGCATAACAGACAAAGATATAACTATCAATGGTAATGGATTTACTGTTACTAGAGCAGCAGAAGGTTATAGTGCTGTTGGTGCAAATAGTACTTTAATTACAGCTGGTAAAACTGGTACTAAATTACATTTAATGAATATGAAACTTAT
>CANRBH010000022.1 GCA_947628825.1 uncultured Clostridia bacterium
CATAAATAAATTTTTTCATATTTATGTTTTGTATCATAAGAAGTTTAAAGTTTACACAAACTTTACGATACTCTCATTTTTAACCAAACTTTAAAGCTCGTATTGTACATATATCAATATGCTACGAGCTTTTTGTTATTTTTAACTGTTAAAGATGGGATTATATCATAATTTATACGATGTTTCAATAGTTAACATAAAATTATTTTTCTTATATTTTATACCATAAGAACGATAGTTTTTTGACTATCGCTCTTTAACTAGGATTTTTTATGAAATTTTCAAAAATTACATATTTTCGTAATGTGACCACATACTTAATATTTTTATAATAAGTCCACCTCATTCTCATTTACGAAATCTTCATCAGATGAATTCTTTCTTTCGATAAGTTCTTCTTTTAGCTTTGGCATAGAAGATATATATTATGTTTCTATTAAGCTATTTACCATATTTTCAAGTTTTGGTATATCTTCTTCTTTCATACTTGATTTTATTGTAACCACATCTGGAACAACATCAATATTTTTCATATCTAAAAATGCGGCTCTCATACACATTCCTGCTGATGGTGCCCATGAACCATTTTCAACTATTGCTACTTTTCTATTTTGATATTGTTTAGTTTTTAATATATTTAGAAATTCTTCCATTGGTGTGAAAACTCCCGCATTATAGCTAGATGCTAAAACTACCATTTTATCATATTTAAAAGCTTCTGCAACCGCTTCATAAACATCGCATCTTGATAAGTCCATTGATTTAATTCCGCCTTGGTCTTTTAATAAATCATAAACTTTTTTTGCTGCTTCTTTGGTATTTCCATGAATAGAGGCAAATGCTATTAAAGTTCCTTTTTCTTCTGGCATATATGTGCTCCAAGTATTGTATTTATCAATATAGTAATCTAAGTTATTATTTAATATTGGACCATGTAATGGGCATATCATCTTTATATCTAATGTAGATATTTTTTTTAATAAAGCTTGTACTTGAGGTCCATACTTTCCTACAATATTTATATAATATCTTCTAGCTTCTGGTAGCCACTGTTCTTCACTATCTTCATATATATTTTCTTCATCTACTACACCAAATTTACCAAATGCATCTGCTGAGAAAATAATTTTTTCAGTTTGCTCATAAGTACACATTACTTCTGGCCAATGTACCATTGGAGCCATAAAGAATTGTAATTTATGGCTTCCTATATCTAGTACATCTCCTTCTTTTACTTCTTGCTTTTTTATATTAGAATCTATATTAAAAAATTGTGATAAAAATTGAAATGTTTTTTGATTTCCTACTAATGTAACATCTGGATATTTTTCTGTTATAGCTTGAATATTTGATGAATGGTCTGGTTCAACGTGTGAAACGATTAAATAGTCAATTTTTTTACCATTTAAACTTTCATCAATTTTTTTAAGCCATTCATCTGATTTTCTTACATCTACTGTATCTAACAATGTTATCTTTTCATCCATAATTAAATAACTATTATATGTTACTCCATTAGGAACATTATACACATTTTCAAATAAGTCGATGTCATTGTCATTTATTCCGACGTAAAAAATATTTTTTCCAATTTCCTTCATATTAAAAATAATTCCTTTCTCTTTAGCTTCTTAATTCTGCTTTAAACTTATTATTTAAATTTTCAGTAATTTTATTCATTGTTTCGTTAATTATTTCATCAGTTAAAGTTTTTGTACTGTCTCCAAGTTCAATAGAAAATGCTATTGATTTCTTTCCTTCTGGAATTCCTTTTCCTGTATAAACATCAAATACTTTTGATTCTTGAAGTAGTTTTCCTCCACCATTTTTTATTGCTTTTTGAAGTTCTTGAGCAGAAATATCACTATCAACTAAAACTGCAATATCTTTTTTAACTGTTGGGAATTTTGATATTTCCTTATACTTCATTTTTCCAACTTGCTTTGCTAATAATTTATCTAAGTTAATTTCCATAACATAAACTTCATCTTTGCAAATTGCTGGACTTACTCTTCCCATTATACCAACATTTTCACCATTTACTGATATTAAAGCTGTTTTTCCTGGATGGAAATCATTTGGAATCTTTCCATCTGCTAAAAAGCTATATCTTCCACTATATCCCAAGTAGTCTAGTAATTCTTCTGCAACACCTTTAATAATATAAAAATCAACTTTTTTAGTAGATAATCCTAAATCATAATTTCCAGTCATTAAACATGCAAGTTTATTTTCTTCTTTATAATCTTCTTTATTTTTATAAAATGTTTTTGCCATTTCAAATAGTGCAATGTCTTGTATATCATGTGCTTTGTTATATTCATAAATTCTATATAAAGATACAATTAAGCTTTGTCTTAATGTACTTCTTTCTTCTGTAAGTGGTGATAATATTTTTATCTTTTCATTTGTCTTATTTGTAAACATATCACTATCTGAATCACTTACCAATGCATATGATAATGTTTCATTTAGTCCTAAATTAACCATCTTGTTTCTGATTTCTCTAGCTGTTTTATCATAGCTTCCTTTTCTAACTGGAAGAAGCATAACTTTTCCTTCAACATTATCTACACCATATATTCTTCCAACTTCCTCAATCAAATCTTCTTTTATTGAAATATCAATTCTTCTTGTTGGAACAGATACAGTTATTTTTTCATTATCCTTAGTTTCAGCCTTAAAGTCTAATTTTCTAAATACATCAAGTATTTCTTTTGCTGAAATATTTGTTCCTAAAATATCATTTATATTTTTAACAGTAATATCTATTTTCTTTTCTTCTTTGTCTGCTTTATCATACACAGCTGTTCCTTTGCAAGTTGTTCCATCTGCGTATTTTTCAAGCATATGGCAAGCTCTTTCTATAGCCATAAATGTTCTATTTGGATCTAATCCTTTTTCAAATCTATTACTTGCTTCACTTCTTAATATTTTATTAGATGTTCTTCTAATTTTTACATTGTTAAATACAGCTGCTTCTATTAAAACATTTTTTGTATTCTCTGTTATTTCTGTATCCAATCCACCCATAACTCCAGCTAAACCAATTGCTCTTTGTCCATCTGATATTACAATATCTTCCTCTGATAAAGTTCTTTCTTTTCCATCAAGAGTTGTTAGTTTCTCACCTTTACTTGCCATTCTTACTTCTAATAAACCTTTTAATTTATCTGCATCATAAAAATGTAGTGGCTGGCCTGTTTCTAACATTACGTAGTTACTTATATCAACAACATTATTTATAGGTCTTATTCCTGAGGCCATAAGTTTTTCCTTCATTTCAGGAGTGCTTTCTTTTATTGTTATATTTTGTACTTTTCTTGCTAAAAGTAAAGAACAATTTTCTGTTTTTACAGATACTTTAAAATCTAAATTTCCTTCTTCTTTATGTGATAAATCAATAGGCTTTACTTTTTTATCATATATGGCTCCTACTTCATAAGCCATTCCTAAAATGCTTAGTAAATCTCCACGGTTTGCTGTTAAATCAAAGTCAATAACTCCATCATCCCAGCCCATGTATTTAATAGCATCTTCTCCCACTTTTGCATCTTGTGGAAGTTCATGTATTCCAGCCTTATCTTCTTCTTTTAAGAATTTACTATCTAATCCAAGTTCTGCAATTGAACAAAGCATTCCATTTGACTCTTGCCCTCTTATATTAGATTTCTTTATCTCTCCTCCTGGAAGCATTGTTCCATCTTGTGCAACTATTACTTTTAAACCTTCTCTAACATTTGGAGCACCACATACAATTTGAAGAACTTTATCTCCAACATTTACTTTACATACATGTAAGTGGTCAGAATCAGGATGGGGCTCACAACTTATTACCTCTCCTATAACTAATTTTCCTGTATTAACTAAATGTCCACATGAATCATATTCATTTCCTAACGAGGTCATTTTTTCTGCTAATTCATGAACATCTACGTCACCTAAATCTAAATAATCTTTTAAAAAATTTGTACTTAATATCATTTCTTTTTAGTCCTTTCTATCAAATTGATTTAAAAATCTTACATCATTAGCATATAAAAGTCTTATATCTGTTATTCCATATTTGAACATTGCTAATCTGTCTAATCCAGTTCCAAATGCAAATCCACTATATTTTTCTGGGTCATATCCATTCATTTTCAATACATTTGGATGAACAATTCCTGCTCCAAGTAGTTCTATCCATCCTGTTTGCTTACATAGATTGCATCCTTTTCCACCACATTTAAAGCAACTTACATCTACTTCATAAGATGGTTCTGTGAATGGGAAATAACTTGGTCTGAATCTTAATCTTGTATTTTCTCCAAGCATATGTTTCATAAATATTTCTAATGTGCCTTTTAAATCTGCAAAAGATATCTTCTCATCTACAACTAATCCTTCAACTTGATTAAATTGATGTGAATGTGTTGCATCATCTTCTCTTCTATATGTTTTTCCTGGTACTATAATTCTTATAGGACTTTTTTCTTTATTTGCCATCATAGCTCTTGCTTGAACTGCAGATGTTTGAGTTCTTAATAAATATTCAGTAGTAATGTAAAAGCTATCTTGCATATCTCTTGCTGGATGTCCTTTTGGTAGATTTAATCTTTCAAAACAATATTCATCAGTCTCAAGTTCTGGTCCTGCTACTACATCATATCCCATAGAAACAAATAAATCTTCTATTTCTTCAATTACTCTATTTAATGGATGCTTACTTCCTCTTCTTTGTTTACTTGCTGGAAGTGTTACATCTATTCTTTCAGATTCTAGTTTTTTAGCTAATTCTTCATTTCTTAGTATTTCTTCCTTATTTTTAATCTTTTCTTCAATTTCTGACTTAGCACTATTTACTAGACTTCCCATTTTTGGTCTTTCTTCTGGAGATAATTCTCCCATCATTTTTAATAGTGCAGTTAATTCACCTTTTTTTCCTAAGTACTTTACTCTAATGTCCTCTAAGCTTTTTACATCTTTTGCATCTTCAATTTCTTTTAAGGCTACTTCCTTAATTTTACTTACCTTTTCTTCCATTTTTACAAGCTTATGTTAGTTTAAAAATCTAACATATCCTCCCTTCCTTTTATTTTGGTGTATTTCAAACAAACGAACCCAAGATTTTCTATGCGATAAATCGCTTAGAAAATCTAAGCTTCGCATAATTCTCCTTCTATCGCATATCTTATCTCTAGCTCATTTACATTCGCAGAGCTAAGAAATCTACGTCAAGTCTATCGTCTTCGACGATGACTTTCCTAGAGTATAAATAAAAACAGTTATCCCCTTAATAGGGAGATAACTGCAATAATCTCTGTACCACCTAAATTCACTAATTATAATTAATTAGCCTCTATAGCTATAACGTTGCAACCGTTCTTTTCTACTTATATTTTCAAAAAGACTCCAACAAAGTGAAATTCAGTTAAATGCCATATAGTGTTTTCCAGCTACCACACCTCTCTATAATATGTTTTTACATTTACTTACTTTGCTTTGTTATTAGATTTTTTTATTACGTTATTTATAATATCATAGATTTTATAAAAAAACAAGAGTATTTTAAGTATTTTTATAAGTTTCTATGGTTAAAATTTGTCAAAAAGTCTTTATTTTTTGCTAAATATATGTTATAATTATATTAGTTTTATTATTTTAGGAGGTTTATTATGTGGTTTTTAATTATATTAGCCATTTTAATAATTGTTTGTTTATTATTAAGTGTAAAGATTGTTAGACAATCTGAAGTATATATTATAGAAAGACTTGGTAAGTTTCATAAAGTTGCCGATGCCGGACTTACAATAATTATACCTTTTGTAGACCATGTTCGTAGCATTGTTAGTTTAAAGCAACAAACTTTAGATATACAACCTCAAGAGGTTATTACTAAGGATAATGTTACAATTACAATAAACACTGTTGTATTCTATAAGGTAATTGATCCTGCTAAAGCTGTTTATGAAATTCAAAGTTTAAAGAAAGGTATTGAATATCTTTCTGTTACATCTATGAGAGACTTAGTTGGTAAAATGGATTTGGATTCAACATTCAGTTCAAGAGATATTATAAATGATAAATTAAGAGCTATTCTTGATGAAGCTGCTAATAAATGGGGTTGTACAATAGATAGAGTTGAGGTTCAAGATATTACTCCTCCTCCAGATATTAGAGATGCAATGGAAAAACAAATGAATGCAGAAAGAAATAAAAGAGCTGCCATTCTTCAAGCAGAAGGTGAAAGACAAGCTGCAGTTCTTAAAGCTCAAGGTGAAAAAGAAGCTGCTATTTTACAAGCTGATGCTGATAGAGAAGCTAAGATTAGAAGAGCTGCCGGTGATGCAGATGCAATTCGTAGAGTTGCTGAGGCTAAAGCTGAAGAAGTTAAGATGGTATATAGTGCTATGATGAAAGCTAACCCAAATCAAACTCTCGTACAATTAAAATCTTTAGAAACATTAAAAGATGTTGCTAACGGAGATGCTAATAAAGTATTTATACCTTTTGAAGCAACAAGTGCTCTTGCAAGTCTTGGTACATTAGCTGAAAGTGTAAAAGATAATAAAGAAAAAACAGATTCAAAAGATGCTGTTAAAGATGAAGAAAGCAAAGAATAATTTTATAAAAATCATACTTAAAAAGGAAGAACTTAAATAAAGACAAATTGCTCTTATTTGGTTCTTCCTTATTTTATTGGTATTTATACAGCTTAATCTGATATAAAAATTTAGTTCATTTTGTAGTGTAAATAAGATTCATAAAAATCTATATCTACATAACTTTTATCTTTCAATACTTGATAAATCTTTATCATTTATTCCAGTTTCTTGATTTATATTTCTAACACTACCATCTTTTATTTTCATTGTAATAAACTTTAGTGCTTCATCTTTAGTTTTAGACTGTCTAGCCTTTATACCAATTTCATGATTTTGTGTATCACATAAAATCGTATAATGTTCTAATAGACTTGTTACATCTTTGACTTGTTCAATGTTTCTAACTTGACTATGGTCTGATATATCAACTTCTGAATCTGAAATCCATTCTTCTGAAAATTCAAAAACAGGCTCATGACTTCTTGGGTCAACAGTTAGATTACATACTGGGTTAAATCTATCAGGGTTAATATGATAAATATAATTTGGCTGTCTTAATATAGCATGTTTTTTACCTTCTGAATCTTGAGTTACTTCAATATTATCACTTCCATAAATATATGTTGTTTTTCCTAACATAATCATCCCTGAATTGTTACGTGCAATATAAGGATTATTTCCATCAATTGGATAAGAAGAAGCAAATACACCATTAACTCTTTCAGTTTCATAATTATTAGCTCTATCAATAGACCTCTTTAATACTCCACCTTCTAATTGTTCAGGAGCGATACTGGTTATATGTGTAATATCAATATTGTTATCAACAAAAATTCTTTTTATTGCTTGTCCGTATTCTGTAATCAATTCAAATATTTTAGATGTTTCAGTATCTAATTCAATATCATCATTATTTTTTCCATGATTTTGACGCCTTCTTTGTAAAAAATTTAAAGCATCATCTATTGATTTTTTATCAAAGCCTTGCAATTTTTGTGAATAATCAATAGTAATTAATCTTATTTTGTCTCTATATGTATAATGCTTAGTTTTTTCTTGCCATTCATTTATTAATGAATTAATTTCAGGATGCTCAATAACTACCCTACTATACTGCTCACTTTGTAATACGTCATTTGCTATTTGCTCCGGTGTTTTTGTTGAACTGCTTATATATAAAGAAGTTAAAAAGAAATTAATTTTGTCTTTTTCTCTTTTTTCACTGCTTTTAGTTAATATATATTCTTTTGATTGTGTTTTAATTTTTACTCCCTTATAATCAGCAACATTATCAATCATAGGTATTTTATTTCTTCTAAATATTTGATTAATTATTCTTATAATATTATCCTTGATTTTTGACATTAGAATTTCTCCATAAAATATCAATTTTTTAATTTTATTTTAAAGTAATTCAATAACATCGCTACTATTGCAATTTTGTCCTTTTGGAATATTTGTTATTTTAAATTTAGATGTATTGTTTCCAAACTTTATTTCAACAATATCTCCAACTTTAATTTCATAACTTGGTTTTACTACTTTACCATTTACTGATATTCTACCATTATCTGCCGCTTCATTTGCAATCGTTCTTCTTTTAATTATTCTTGATACTTTTAAAAATTTATCTATTCTCATACAACCTCACTTATAAAGCAATTATTATTGCTTTCATTATTTATAATTCAATTGTTTTATTTAAATAAGTTGAATAAATACACACTTTACTTACTTTTCTTTTTAAAGATTTTTCTATTGCTTGCTTATATAACACTAGCTGATATCCATATCTATTTATTAAATCTTCTTCTGTAACATTTCTATCTGTTTTATAGTCAACTAAAATTATATTATCATCTTTGTCAATAAAGAATAAATCTATTACACCTTGAACTAATACTTGCTCTTTAGTATCTTTGTAAGGGATATTCATATAAAATGGTGTCTCTTTGTAAACTTCCTTGGCTGTTTTTAGACTTTCAAACAATTCTGACTTTACAAAGTTTTCAATAATATATTTATTTTCTATTAAAGCATCTTTTTCTTCTTGAGTTACTTTTATTTTTAATAATAAATCTTCTAAATTAGTAAAACTACTATCAATGTTTTGTAGAGCTAAATGTACTAACGTTCCAAGTTTAGCTCCTTTTATTTCTTCTGAGCTTTCTTTATCAAATACTGGTTTATTTAATTTTTCAATATTAAATTTATCACTATCGATTTGTTTTCTAGCATTGCCTTCTTTTTCTTCATTATATTCTCTCTTTAGCTGTGATACTGATGTTTTACTTGGTACTTCTACTGCTTCTTTATATCCATATTCCCAATTTAGTAGTTTATCTACAACTTCATATTTTTCCTTATTAATCTTCTTATCTTTTATCTCATATTCTGGCTCTAATTTTTCATATTTTTTTGCTTGACTAAATTCTCTTCTATCAATTATCTCAAATCTTAACTCCAACTCTGGATTATATATGTATACATATTCAATCCAATCTAGGAAACTCAAACATTTCTTAACTAAATTTGGATTTATTCCCTTTTTTGAATCACTACTATAATTTTTTAGTTGTTTTCTTTTGCCTTCAATTTCACCTCTTACTTTTCTGTCAGCGGCAACAAGAATTAATTTTTCTTCTGCTCTTGTAAGTGCAACGTATAACATTCTCATTTCTTCAGATAAAGCTTCATTTTTTAATTTTGAATTTACATATTGTTTATTTATTGTTGGATATCTCATTCCTTCTCCGATAAAATCAACGCCTATTCCTAGTTCTTGATTTAATACTATCTTTTGTTTTAAATCTTCTAAGTTTATCTGCTTATCTAATCCGCATAAAAACACTATTGGAAACTGTAATCCTTTACTCTTATGTATGCTCATTATTCTTACGACATCATCATTTTCTCCAATAATCTTAGCTTCCTGCAATTTAGAGCTATTAGCAACTTTTTCAATAAATAAGATAAAATTAAATAAACCTTTAAAACTAATTTTTTCATAATCTTTAGCTTTTTCAAAAAGCTTTTTTAAATTAGCTTGTCTAAGTTTTCCATTAGGCATAAGTCTAACAAAATGATAATATCCTGTTTTTGAATATATTTTCCATATAAGTTCATCTAAAGGGAGTTCCCTTTCTGCTTTTTTCAATTCTTCTAAAAGTGCTAAAAAGCGTTTTACTTTTTCTGTATCTGTTTTTAATAGAGCTTTATAAAAAGGAACTTTTTGTTCATGAAATCTTATATCTACTAATTCATTTTCTGTAAAGCCTCCTATTGGAGATCTAAGAACTGTAACTAACGGAATATCTTGTAGTGGATTATCTATTATTTTAAGTAGAGAAAGAATTGTATTTATTTCTATTGAACCTAAGTAATCAGTTGCAGTATCAGAAAATACGGGTATTCCTTGTTCTAATAATTCTTTTTCATATAGAGGAGCATCATTTTTAGGGCTTCTTAATAAAATTACTATATCTTTGTATTTAAAGCCTTTATCTACTAATTCTTTTATTTTCTTAGCAGCAAATCTTGCTTGTAAAACTGGCTTTTCAAGTTCTTCCTCTTCTATTTGTCTACTATTTTTTTCTGAAATTTCTATACTTAACTCATTATTCTCTTCCTCAATTTTTTCTTTTGTTTCTATTATATATAACTCCGGTGTACAGTCTATTATTGGTTCTTCAAATTTTTTTGAAAAATTTAAATATTCTTCCTTGGTGTAATCCATTTCTCCAACTTCTTTACTCATTATGCTTTCAAAAATCTGGTTCGTTAATTTTAATACACTTTCTCTACTTCTATAATTATTATATAGTAAAATTTTTGTATCTTCTTTTACCTCTTTTTCTTCATCTGTTGCTTTTTTATATTTTTCATATTTTTCTAAAAATAACTCTGGTCTAGCTTCTCTAAATCTGTAAATACTTTGTTTTATATCACCAACCATAAACATATTTTTACCATTTGAAACACTATTTAATATTTTTTCTTGCACAAAGTTAGAATCTTGATATTCATCTATTGCAACTTCCTCAAAGTTATATTTTTCTGCAATTTTAGTTTTATTCCCTTTTTCATCTACTAATAATTTTAATGCAAGATGTTCTAAGTCAGAAAAATCCACTATATTTTTTTCTCTTTTTCTCTTATTAAATTCATCATTAAATTCTAAAATTAATTTTTGGATAGACTTAAGTACTGGGTACATTGCTTTAATATCTCTTATTGCATCTTCTGAATTAGCTGTTACCATTGATTTTACTTCATTAAATCTTTCTTTTGCTTCATCTCTATATACTTTTGCCTTGTCTTTAAGTTCTAATTCTTCTTCATCAGCTTTAATCTTTGATGGCCAATTATCAAATTTTTTTGTCATTCCATTATACAAATCATCCCAAGTATCTAGTTTTATTCCTGATACATCATCTATATCTACTAATAACATATTCAAGCATTTTAACAGAGCTGGAGAATTATATACTATTTTTCTTGCAGTTTCAAGCTTTGATAAACAATCTTTTAAAAGCTCTTTAGATTTTTCCAATATATCTTTTCCCCATATTGTTTTTGAAAAATCTTCTTCTTTAATATTAAATTCTTCTATTTTTTCATCTAACCACTTTTCTGGATATGGTAAACTTCTAGTAGATTCGAAAATCTTTAAAATTATTATTTTTAATGGCTCATCATCTGAATACTTAGTATATAATTCAAGAAGCTTTAAAAATTCTTCATTATTTTCTTCATATTTTTTTTCAAAAATATCTTCCATTACTTCTTGTTTCATTATTTCTATTTCAGCAGAATCACCAACTCTAAAATTTGCTGGCATTCCAATTTCAAAAAAATTATTTCTAATTACATCTAAACAAAATGAATGTATTGTACTTATATGTGCTCTATTCAATAGAAGTATTTGTTTTTGCAAATGCTCATCACTTGGATTTTCATCTATTTTTTTGTAAATTGCTTCTAATAGTTTTTGTTTCATTTCACTTGCGGCTGCATTAGTGAAAGTTACAACTAGCAATTTGTCAATATCTATTTTTTGATTTACTACTTTATTTATGATTCTTTCAACTAAAACTGCCGTTTTTCCAGAGCCAGCTGATGCAGATACTAATATATTTGCGCCTTTTTTTTCAATTGCTTGTATTTGTTCTTTTGACCATTCCATGCTTAAAAAAATATCCTTTCTATTACTTTTTATTAGTATATATTAGTTTTTTGCTTATTTCAATAATATTATTTTATTTTTTGGACAAAATATAATAAATTATATTTTTATTTGGAGGGTATTATGGATAAAAATAAAAGTCTCAAAAATAGTTCTGAAAGCGTCAATGTGGATTCAAAAGTTCATGAGAAAGAAAGCGATATATCTAGTGACATCTCTAGTACTGGAGAACATGAGTCTGATTCTAAATCTACAGATAGTGAGGTCGTTTTTGACCCTGATTACTCAGCTTTTGACTCTTGTGGTTTCGGTCTTGATTTAGCTGTTTTAAATGAAATAAGTAAAATTGCACAAATGGGTATGAGTAGTATTTCCTATTTAACAAGTAAAATTTCAGATACTGAAATGAAGAAAATGCTTGTTGCTATGTATTCTCAATATTCTAATGTTTTAGCCCAAGTAAATCAGCATTTTGAAAAATATGGTGAAGTTCCAGATGATAGTCCAATTTGTTCTAAAATGATGACCTTTTGGGGAATAAAAATGAATCTTTTGAGAGATAGTACTACATCACATATTGCTGAAATGATGATTCAAGGAACTTTAATGGGTGTTATTGAAGTTCAAAAAATTTTAAACTGTGGACTAGATATTGATGAAAGTACAACTCAGCTTCTTAAGAAATTTAATAAATTCCAAAGAGAAAATATTGATAAGTTAAATGCTTATCTATAAATCATTGCTCAAAAGTCACTTTATGCTAACAGCTAAATCTTAATAGTATTAACAATTATATAGATTACAGAAAAGCTTAAAAACACTCCCTAGAAATCTAGAGAGTGTTTGTTTCAAGCATATTATGTTTAACTTTAGGACTGCAAAAATTTTATCAAAGCAGGAAGGATTCTAAGATATTCTTCATATCTAATTACACAAGTTTTGTCAACCATGAAGTTTTTAAAAGCTTCTTCAAAAGCCTTTTGAGCTTTTTCCATAGCTCTCTTGGTAGAATTAAGTTTTTTGCAAACTTCATGAATGGCTGTTGCAAGATCATTATAGAAAGTATACTCTTCAACAAGACCATCATTCAAACGATCCAGAGCTTTTTCAACAAGTCTATATGCCGGTTCCCTAAGGGCAATGTTGTTTCCTTCTTTTTGCCATTTTTCAAGCGTTTGTCCTATCTTGTACGGCTCCATTTGGTACAGCGCATCATAAGCTTCATAAGCTTCTGTTGCTTCTTCAAAGTTTTTTATCCGTTCGAGAAGTTCTTGCACAATTTCCATGTTGCTCATAATTCTGCTCCTTTCTAATGTTGCTAAATTAGCGGATACGTGCATTATAGCACTATGAAATTTAAAAGTAAATAGCCTTTTAAGCAAAAAACTACTGACTGTAAATTTTACAATCAGTAGTGAAATATTAGTCTTCTTTTTTACCTTTTTCCCAAAACATTGAACAGTTATTCATTTTAGCCCATTCTGCAAGTTCAGTTGCATGTTCATTTCTAAATTGCTCATAAGATTTATCTTTTACATCTTCATAGCTAAATTGTTTATATACCTTTGCTTCAAATATTTTATGGATTTTTTCAATTGGAAATTGTCTGCTACTATATGTATCAAATGCCCATCCATTGTTGATATACAACACATGCATAGTAAAATCATCTTCATTTTCCCATTTTATATTATCATCAAAATTAAAGTTTTTTACTGCAAGAAATTCGATTTTTCCTTTTTTTAATGCTTTCAGCATTTCAAAACATATTGAGTAACAATATCCTTGACATATTTGGTTTGATATTCCAGTATATACATCTTTATTACTCTTTTTAATTAAATCAAAGTCATCTTTAGATAATGCATTTCCTTTTCTTGTACATTTTATAAAGTATATTTTAGCAGATATTGAATTTGCAAATCCAACCATAGAGTCATGAAAATATTTAGCAAGTATTGCACAGCAAATCACATGAATAAGAAGAATAATTGATACTACAATTTCTATTGAAATTTTTACCTCTTCTAGCATACAAGCTATCACTAAAACTGATATCACTGGCATAAAGAAAATGTAAAACCAAACAATTACTAGACAAAGCAGTTCCATTTTTATTTCTGTTCCAATGAGTTTCAAAACAATGTCTTGGGTTTCCTTTTTTGCATCTTTTAGTATAGTTTTCCGGATAAGAAAATCTAACATTTTTATCAACCTTTCTATCAAATATTGATTGAACAATACAATTATAGCATAAGTTTTATATTGGGTCAACATAATATAAATATATATAAAAAAGTAAAAAAACTGAATTTCATTTATTTTTTACTTGACTAAATAAAGACACAATGATTTAATTTTCATTGTGCCTTTATTTTTTTAATCTTCAAATATTTCTCCAACTTCAACTTGATTTCCATTTAAGAAACTTTTAATATCCATCTTTTTGCTACTTTCTCCTTGAAGTTCTAATATCTCAATAACCCCTTGAGAGGTTTTTACAAAAAGTCCTTTTTTCTTATCTGATATAATAATTTCTCCGTTTTGTTTACTTTCCGCTTCTGGAATATTATTATGCATCTGTACTTTCCATATTTTAATTTTCTTTCCATTTAAAAAAGTGTATGTCCCCATAATTGGATTTAATCCACGTACTAAATTTTTTATTTTTCTAGCACTATCATTCCAATTTATTTTTGACATTTCTTTATCTAACATTGGTGCTAAAGTAAAATTTTCTCCTTGCTTTTCTGCTCCAATCTTTTTCTTAACTTCTTGCTTTATTTCTTCTTCCGTTTTACTTTCTATAGTCTTTGAAATATCTTCAATTTTGCTTACTGTTTCTACTAAAAGTTTAGCTCCAATATCTGATAATCTATTCCAAAGTTCACCAGTTGTTTCATCATCACCAATCTTTACTTTTTCTTTTAATATCATGTCTCCAGTATCCATACCTTCATCCATAAACATAGTTGTTATTCCCGTTTCTTCATCTCCATTAAGTACCGCCCATTGTATTGGAGCAGCACCTCTATATTTTGGAAGAAGTGAACCATGAACATTTATTGAACCGTATTTTGGAATGTCTAAGAGTTCTTTTGGAAGTATTTTTCCATAAGCAACAACACATAATAAGTCAGGATTCAAATCTCTAATCTCATTTATAAATTCTTCATTTTTTCTTATTTTTACTGGTTGCATCACTTTTAGATTTTTTTCTAAAGCATACTCTTTAACTGGCGAAGGAATAAGTTTCATTCCCCTTCCCTTTGGTTTATCTTGATTTGTAACTACTGCTAAAATATTTTGTTTATTTTCATATAATGCTTTTAGTGATTTCATAGCAAAATCAGGTGTTCCTAAAAAAACTATTTTCATAAAATTTCATCGCATATTTTTATTATGCGATTACTCCTTTCTCTATATTTTAATTCTTTTCTTCTTCTTTTTCTATATATTCTAATGTTCCGGGTTCCATTATATCAACAAATAATTTTCCATCTAAATGGTCAATTTCATGACAAAGTGCCTCTGCAAGAAGGTCTTTACCTTTTACTGTAATTGGCTTTCCATTTTCATTTAAACCTTTTACCGTAACTTCACTAGGTCTTATAACTTTAGCAAATTTATTTGGAAAGCTTAAACATCCCTCTTGGTATTCTTCCTTTCCTTTTGTTTTTACTATCTCTGGATTTATTAGTATTATTGATGGAGTTCCATCATAATTAACATCTATTACAATAATTCTTTTTAAAACTCCTACTTGAACAGCAGAAAGTCCGACTCCATTTGCAGAGTGCATAGTTTCATCCATATCTTTAATAAGTTCTTTTATTTTATCATCTATTACTTCAACTTCTCTTGATCTTTTTCTAAGAATTTCATCGCCTTCTAATCTTATTTCTCTTAATGCCATTTACTCCTCCTTTTGGTTGCTACATTTATATTAAATTTATTGCCTAAAAAATAGCTTTTATAACATGTTATTTGGATTTAGTTCTACAGCCATTCTAGCTGAGGCTGTTTTCATTTTATAAAATTCACTTAAACTATCTTTTAATAAATTATTAACTCTTTCATCATACTTACATTTAATTAGAATTCTCATACGGAATCTATCTTTTATTTTTTCTATTGGTGAAGGGACTGGACTATAAAGCAATAATCCAAATTTTTCATCAATTACTCTTCTTTTTAAATAAGTATGAATTTCTTTTGAAACTTTTTTAAGTTCTCTCATATCTTTTGATGACATATCAATAACTATTATATCGCAAAATGGCGGATATTTCAACTGTTTTCTAATATCTATTTCTGTTTCATAAAACAAATTATAGTCTTGAAGCTTAGAAAATTCTATTGCATAATTATCAGGATTATAAGTTTGAATTATAACTTTTCCTTCATCTTTTTCTCTACCTGCTCTTCCTGCTACTTGAGTAAGTATTTGAAAAGTTTTTTCATTTGCCCTAAAATCACCTATATTTAAGCTTCCATCAGCAGCAATTACTCCAACTAAAGTTACATTTGGAAAATGATGTCCTTTTACTACCATTTGTGTTCCAATTAAAATATCAATATTTTCTTCTTTAAACTTATTTAATATTTGCTCATGAGAATTTTTCTTAGAAACCGTATCAACATCCATTCTAATTGTACTTGCTGTTGGAAATAATTTTTTTATTTCTTCTTCTAGTTTTTGAGTTCCTGTTCCAAAATATCTAATATTTTCACTATGACATTCTGGACACACTCTAACTTCATCCTGTTCATAACCACAATAATGACATCTTAACTTATGTTCATATTTGTGATATGTTAAAGTAATATCACATCTTTTACATTTTACTGTATACCCACAATCTCTACATATTACAAATGTAGAAAAGCCTCTTCTATTTAAATAAAGTATTGTTTGTTTTTTAGCTTCAAGATTTTTTTCAATTTCTTCGTGAAGCTTTTTGCTAATCATTGATTTATTTCCATTTGAAAGTTCTTGTCTTAAATCAACAATTTCAACTGTTGGAAGATTAGAATTATTAGCTCTTTTTGACAAAGTTAATAATTCATATTCCCCAGTTTCTGTTTTATGAAATGTGTTCATGTCCGGTGTTGCACTTCCTAAAACTAAAGGAATATTTTTATCATTTACTAAATATTCTGCAACTTCTCTTGCATCATATCTAGGCATCATCTCTGATTGATATGATTCATCATGTTCTTCATCAATTATTATCAAGCCTAAATTAACTGCAGGAGCAAATATTGCAGACCTTGCTCCAATTATTATTTTAGCTTCACCTGATTTAATTTTATTCCATTGATCAAATCTCTCCCCTATTGATAGTTTACTATGTAAAACTGCAATTTGTTCCTCTCCAAATCTTGAAATAAATCTATCAACTGTTTGTGGAGTAAGAGAAATTTCTGGTACTAACATTATGCTACTTTTATTTTGTTTTAGCATTTTGCTAATAAGTCTTAAATAAATTTCTGTTTTTCCTGAACCAGTTATTCCATATAATAAATATTTTCCCGAATCACCTATTTTATTAAATGCATCTTTTTGCTCTTCTGTTAATTTTAAATCCACACTTTTCACAATAGATTTGTGTAAAAAAGGATTTCTTTCTACTTGAACATTGTTTATTTCCAAGTATCCATTTTTAACAAGAGTTTTTACTATGCTACTAGAAGCATCAGTAAAAAGCTCTATATCTTGAATTGTTGCACTATCATTATTTATAATAAATTCTAATACATTTTTTTGCTTTTCAGATTTTATTTTTCCTGACTCTATATCTAGTAATATTTCATCAGTATCTTTTGCAAGAGTAACAAAATTTACTCTTTTTTCTTTTACTCTATTTAAAACATTTTTTGATTTTCTTCCCGGTGGAAGCATTAGTCTTAAGCAATCTGCTACATTACAAAAATATCTTTCTGACATCCATTTAGCTAAGTTAATATATTCTTCTTTTATTTGTTCTTCCTGAAGTGAAGCTATTTCTTTTACTTTATAGTTTGATTTTTCTTTGATTCCAACAACTATTCCTTCTTCTAATTCCTTTTTGTTTCCAAAAGGCACAAAAACTCTAGTTCCAATTTTAACTTCTAAATCACTTGGAATCTCATAATCAAATATTCTATTTAATGTTTTTACACTACTATCAATTATAACCTCAGCTATCATTACTTGTCCTTTTGATTAAACTTCTATTATATATACATCTTTAATTTTCATTTTGTAATTAAATATTACTTTTATCTTTTATGATTCCTTTGAATATGTGCTTTAACAACATTATTCATAAGCATTGCTATTGTCATTGGTCCTACCCCACCTGGCACTGGTGTTATATAACTTGCTTTTTTAGAAACTTCTTCAAAATCAACATCTCCACAAAGTTTTCCTTCATCATTTCTATTCATTCCAACATCAATAACAACTACTCCATCTTTAACCATATCAGCCTTTACTAATGCTCTTACTCCAACAGCGGCAACTATAACATCGGCTTCTTTTAATTCCTCTTTTAAGTCTTTTGTTTTAGAATGGCATATTGTAACTGTCGCATTTTTGGATAATAAACATTGCGCCGTTGGCTTTCCTACAATATTACTTCTGCCAATTACAACTGCTTTTTTTCCGTGTAAATCAATATTATATTTTTCAAACATTTTCATAATTCCATAAGGTGTACATGGTATAAAACCATCTTCTCCTATTACAAGCTTTCCAACATTGTAAGGGTTAAATCCATCAACATCTTTTTCAGGAGAAATTCTTGCAAAGGCTTCTTCAATATTTAATCCTTTTGGTATTGGGCTTTGAAGTAATATACCATCAACTTCTGAATCATTATTTAACTTATCTATTAAACTTAGTAATTCTTCTTGTTTTGTTTCACTTGGAAGTAAATATTCTTTAAATTTTATTCCAACCTCATCACATGCTTTACTTTTATTACGAACATATACTTTTGATGCTGCATCATCTCCGCAAAGTATTACCGCAAGCATTGGTGAAAGATTTTCTTTTTCAACTTTTTCTTTTAATTCTAATCTAATTTCTTTTGCTAATTCTTTTCCATTTATCAATACAGACATTTTTTGATATTTCCTTCCTAAATTTTTTCTCATTCTATCATAATAAGAATCTAAAATCAATTACCCACTTTCTATAATTTCTTTGTAAATTCTTAGAAAAAATGTACTATTCTTGTTGACTAAAGAACAAAATTAAAGTATAATAAAAGTAGGAATGGAAAAACCACAAACGTGGTTTGCCAGTAAAGTCCCGAGTTTGCCACTTAATCGAAAAAATTTTTTTGTTTTTTGCAAGTAAACACTTGCTTTTTTTATATTTTATTG
>CANRBH010000023.1 GCA_947628825.1 uncultured Clostridia bacterium
ACCGCCGTATGCCGAACGGCACGTACGGTGGTGTGAGAGGGAATAAATAAAATAATTATTTATTCTCTACTCGATTACTCTAGGAAAGTCAGATATCTGCGATAATAGTTTTGCAAAATGATATTATAGATATTTTAAAAAGTTGATATTTTACATAAAATCTGTTATACTAGATATATTGGATAGAGAAAGGATAACATATATGTTTACTGATTATGTAAAAGTTTATGTAAAAGCAGGAAAAGGCGGAAACGGTGCTATAGCATTTAGACGTGAGAAATATGTAGCTGCCGGTGGACCTGACGGAGGAGATGGAGGAAAAGGCGGAAACGTCTATTTTAAAGTTGATTCTAATGCTAATACATTAATTGAATTTAGATATAAAAAGAAATTTAAAGCAGAAAATGGAGAAAATGGACAAGGCTCTAATAAAAGTGGAAAAAGTGGGGAGAGTTTATATATTCCAGTTCCAATAGGAACAGTAATAAAAGACGCAGTAACGGAAGAAGTTCTAGCAGACTTATCAGAGCCTAATCAAGAAGCCTTAATATTAAAAGGCGGAAAAGGTGGTTTGGGAAACTCACACTATGCAACCTCTACAAGACAAGCTCCAAGATTTGCACAAGATGGAGAACCAGGAGAAGAAAAAGAACTAATATTAGAACTAAAACTTTTAGCAGATGTTGGATTACTAGGTTTTCCTAATGTAGGAAAGTCAACATTTCTATCAAAAGTAACATCTGCAAATCCTAAAATTGCAAATTATCACTTTACAACTATAGAACCTAATTTAGGAGTTGTTACATCAAAATATGGTGATAGCTTTGTAATTGCAGATATACCGGGAATAATTGAAGGTGCAAGCGAAGGGACAGGACTGGGAATAGAATTTTTACGCCATATAGAAAGAACAAGATTATTATTACATTTCATAGATGTTTCTGGAATAGAAGGAAGAAATCCAGTAGAAGATTATAAAGTAATAAATAATGAGTTAAAAAAATATAGTGAAAAGCTTTCAAAAAGAAAACAGATAATTGTTGCCAATAAAGCAGATATGATTACAGATGATACTCTTTTTAATGAATTAGAAAAATTAGCAAAGAAAAATAATCAGAAAATATTTAAAATATCAGGTCTAACCGGTCAAGGCATAGATGAACTTATGAAATATGTGTCTGATACTTTAAAAACATTACCAAAAGAAGATTTGATTGAAATAGGTAAATTTTCAAATGAAAAAGTTTACACCTTAGAGCAAGAAAAAGAGAAATTTACTGTAAATAAACAAGATGGTATGTTTATTGTAAAAGGTGAAGCAATAGATAGAATAATAAGAAAAGTTAACATAACTGATAATGAATCACTATTTTATCTTCATAAGAAATTAAATGAAGTTGGTCTTACAGAAGAACTAAAAAAACAAGGTATTCAAGAAGGAGATATTGTAAAAATAGGCGATTATGAAATGGAATGGGAAGACTAAAAAGTTCATAAAAAAATAAAAAATTAAGATGAAAATAAGACTAAAAATTAGTGATAAAATAAGTATGAAAAAATAAAACTAAATATTTTTAATGGTGTAACTCTAATAGAATCAAAGTTTATAGCCGATTCGACAAAAAATAAAAAAGTTTTTTGTCGAATTTGTTGATTTTTTAGTACGGTTGTATTAAAATATTACTTAAGTAATAATAAGGAAAGGAGACATACCTATGAGGCTAATACCACATAAAAAGAAGAAAAATCAAGTAAAAGAAAAACTAAGAAGAGCAACGTATGAACTTCTTGCAGAAAAAGGTTATGCATCAGTTTCAACTAGAGACATTGTAAAAAGAGCAGATACAGCCTTAGGACAACTTACTTATTATTATAAAACAAAAGATTCTTTAATAAACGAAGTTATAGATGAGATAATAGAAACTCTTATTAAAAGATTATCTGAAGCTGTTGAAAATGCTGAAGATAAAAAAGAAGCATTAAAGCAATGTTTTCAAAAATTTTTAAACAATAATGATAACACTCAAAGAATAGTAATAGACTTAATAACACAATCTTTTTATAATAACAATTTAAGTATTAAAGCGAGTAGTCTTATTGATAGAGTTTCAGAAATAATTGTAGAAGTATTAATGAATGAAGATGATATAAGTAGAAAAGAAGCAGAAAAAGATGCAATACAATATATTAACTATTATTTAGGAACTTTAATTAGAAAAAATATTAGATTAGATAATTTAAGTAGTATTTCTGAAAATAATGCAGATATTAAGAAAATGACAGTAAAACCCGCATATAATTAAAAGAAAGAATAAGTTATGAATAAAGATAAAAAAGTTATATACTATCAAGATGAGCTTAATGATGATTTTGCTGAAGAAAATATTGAGCCAGTAAAAATTGATGGTAATTATAAATATATACATAAAAATATATTTTGGAATATTTCAGCTTTTATTTTATATAGAATAATTGCAACACCTCTTGCTTATATATATTCTAAGATAAAATTTGGAATGAAAATAGTAAATAGAAAAGTATTAAGAAAGTGCAAAGATGAAGGTTATTTTGTATACATAAATCATACACAAGAAATTCAAGATACATTAACACCAACACTTGTAACTTTTCCAAAAAGAGTATATATAGTAGCACATCCTAATAACGTATCAATAAAAGGAATGAAAACTGCTAACAAAATGTTAGGAGGACTTCCAATTCCTGAAGATATGGAAAGTAGCAAAAACTTTTTAAAAGCAATACAAACATATATAAATAGAAAAAATGTTATAGCAATTTATCCAGAAGCACATGTTTGGCCATATTATACAAAAATAAGAAACTTTAAAAATGTATCATTTAGATATCCAGTAAAACTAGACAGGCCAGTATATTCAATAACTTGTACATATACAGAAAAAAAGAATAATAAGCCTAAAATAGTAGCTTATGTTGATGGACCATTTTATCCAAATAAAAATGTAAGTCAAAAAGAAGCAGAAAGCATTTTAAGAGATACAGTTTATAATAAAATGGTAGAAAGAAGTGAAAACAGCACTTTAGAATATATTAAATATGTAAAAGTTGATGATAACTCAAAAGAAAAAATACAGTTATAAAATTACTATTATAAATGGAAATTTAATTTTGTAAAATCTTATTATACAATAGAAAATTAAATTTTGTAAAACTTTATTATAACGAGGGGAAGTTAAATAATGATAAATTTAATGTTTTGTCTAAATGGTAAATTTATGGATGGCATTATAATAAGTCTTTTATCTATTGCAAAACATACAAAGGAAAGTCTTAACGTATATGTTCTTACAGTAGATTTAAGAGAATTAGACGAATCTTTTACACCATTTACACAAGAGCAAACAGATATATTAAATAAAATAGTAAAAGAAAAAAATCCAAAAAGTAAAGTAACTTTGATAGACATAACAGAAATGTTTAAAGAAGAAATGTCAAAGTCAGCAAACATGAAAACGCATTATACACCATATATTTTAATAAGACTTTTTAGTGATAAAATAAAAGAATTGCCAAGCAAAATTTTGTATCTTGATTGTGACTTAGTTTGCTATAAAGATATTAAAGAAATATTTGAAACAGATATGGAAGGCTTTGAAGTAGCAGTTGCAAGAGATGCTATTGGTAGAAAAGCAATAAATAAGAATTATATAAACTCGGGTGTTATTCTAATGAATTTAGATGAAATTAGAAAAACAAAAAGTTTTGAAAATGCAAGAAAAATGGTTTTAAAAAGACCAATGGCAATGCCAGATCAAACAGCAATATATAAATGTTGTAAAAAGAAAATTTATTTTCCAGATAAATATAATGAACAAAAACAAAGAAAAGATGACACTATAATAAAACATTTTAGCATGACAATAAAATGGTTACCATTCTTTAGATTAGTAAACATCAAACCATGGCATATTGATAGAGTACATAATGAATATAAAATTTATGATTATGAAGATATTTTAGAAGAATATTTAAAAATAAAAGAAGATAATAAACTTTAAATCAAAAGATATTAAATTATGGAGGGGATTATGAAAAAAATAAAATCAGAAATACCGATATTCTTTTCAACAGATGACAATTACATACCATGTTTATCGGTTGCAATACATTCGTTAGAGGCTAATTCAAGCGAGGAAAATAACTATAGAATCATTATTTTACATACAGGAATGAGTATATTAGGAAAAGCAGAAGTTAAAAGAATGGAAACAGATAATGTAAGAATAAGTTTCCAAAATATTAGTCATATTACATCTAAGATGAGTAAAGAATTATCATTAAGATTAAGAGACTATTATTCAGAAACAATTTATTACAGAATGTTTATTCCATCAATGTTCCCAGAATATGAAAAAGCAATATACTTAGATGCAGATATAGTTTTACAAGATGATATAGCTAAGCTTTATAACTTAGATATAGGAGATAATTTAATTGCAGGAGTAACAGACCAAGTAATAAATGCAGTTCCTGATTTTAGAGTTTATTCAAAAGTTGGACTAGGAATTGAGCCTAAAAAATACTTTAATTCTGGCGTACTTGTAATGAATCTAAGAGAAATGAGAAAAGCAAAAATAGAAGAAAGATTTTTGTACAGATTATTAAATTATAACCTAGATACAGCAGCACCTGACCAAGATTATCTAAATACTCTATGTAAAGGCAGAGTTTATTATCTACCAGAAACATGGAATAAGATGCCAGACTATGGAAAGAAATGTGATATAAATGATATTCATTTAATACATTACAATATGTTTAGAAAACCATGGCATTATTCAGATGTACCATATCAAGAGAGCTTCTGGAAATATGCAAAAGAAACTAAATATTATGAAAAATTACAAAAAGTTTTAGAAGAATATCCAGAAGAAGCAAAGAAGCAAGATTTACTAGGTGGAGATAAATTAGTTGAATATACAAAACAAATTGTAAAATCAGAATTTAAATTTGCAGATATTGATGATAATTTAGATGATGATGATGAAGCGGAATTTATTGAAGCTATTAGGGCAACTAATGAGCCAGTGTAAGATTGTAAAATAATTACAATTTTGGCGTTGTCAAACTTCATTTGAAATTTAATTAACGTACAAAAAGTACGTCTCATAAATTTCAAACTTGTTTTCCTAGCCAAAATTTAATTCTTTTCCAACTAGAAATGTGGCAACTTTGAAAGGAATGATTGTAATAATGGAAAAAGCAAAGGACAGATTAGAAGTAATAGAAAATATTAAAAAGAATTTAAAAGAAAACAATTTAAATTCTAAAGTAGAAATAGGAGATCCTAATATCTCTAAAGAAGCTTTAGAAGAAAAAGTTTTAAAGTATGATATTTTCAAAAAATCTCCAGTAAATAAAATAAAAAATATTATGACTAGAAAAATCATAGATAACTATGTAGATATGTTTAATAAAAATACAGAAATAATTGGCTTGGAGAATATTGAAAATATAAATACAGGAGCTATTATTACATCTAATCACTTTAGCCCACAAGATAGTACCCCTATAATATACTGCATGAAAAGATTAGGAAAATATAAAAAATTTAACATTGTAATAACAGAAAACAATCTAGCAATGGATGGTGAGTTTGGTTTTATAATGAATAACTTTAACAACATTCCAATAAGCAAAAATAAGGAATATACAGAAAAGAAATTTATGCCAGCCTTGAAAAAGTTTTTAGACAAAAATCATTTTATTTTAATATATCCAGAACAAGAGATGTGGTTTAATTTTAGAAAAGTAAGAAACTTAAAACCTGGAGCATATCATTTAGCAGCTAAGTTCAATGTTCCAATAATTCCTTGTTTTGTTGAGATGAGAGAAATAGAAGGTGAATATGAACCAAATGGATTTAATAAATTAAAATATACACTACACATAATGCCACCAATTTATCCAGATAAAAATCTTTCATTAAAAGAAAATAAGGATATTTTAAGACAAAAAGATTATGAATTAAAAAAGCAAACATTTGAAAAAGTATATGAAAGAGAAATGAACTATAATTTTACTGAAGAAGATATAGCAGGGTTAATAGAAAATAAAAAAGTAAGCATATCATTTAAATAAAAGGTAAACATAAAGTTGACTAATTAGATTAAAAGTTGTATAATAATATTTATAGATACTAAAAATTGCTATAAGTGGTAGAAAGATAATTCTTTATCTATTTATGGCTTAAGCAATACCTTTAGTAACTATTGGTCAATATACAAAATAAAAAAACGGAGGGAGAGACATCAATGCCATTTATCTCAGTAAGATTCGAACCAGTAGAAGATGGTATACACAGCACACTATTAAACGGTGATGTGTATGTCTACACAACTGATGAAGAAAATCACACCGACGGATTTATTGAACCTAGAGCTTTTAACCAATATTTTCGGGTAAGTAACAATCCTTATGTGATGAGAGCAGTTTGGATTTCACAATTAAAAGGGATTTTCAGGTGTGAAAACATTATAATCTCCTTGGCACTTCAAGGAGTGTTATGGCAGAAAGCACGGTATAATCCAAGAAACCAAAAACAAAAGGAAGCTGTCTTGCTTATGCCTACTCAAGATGAAATCATGGATAAGAAAAGAGAAAGTTGGGCTTTTGATTACTAAGTCATTATGACCAAAAATTATTGGAGGTATTAGCACGTTGGAGGACCTAAAGCTAGGTCCTCCTTGGTATTGTAACGCATATAATCGTTGATATGAAATCAAAGATGATGATACTTACAAGCAAAGGATATAGTAAATAAGAAAAAAATTATATTAATAAAAATAACAAAACTGAAAATTAGTTTGTCAAACAAAAATTTTTTCAAACTTTTGTTTGACAAACTAATTTTTTTATGTTATATTGATATTGATAAAAAAGAGATAAATAAGGAGGATTGGAAAATGAATAAATCAAGAAGAGATGAAAATGGCTTAAATAAAAGAGAAAGAGCAATTTTAAAATATATTGAAAAGGAAATACTTTCAAAAGGATACGCACCTTCAGTTAGAGAAATATGTAAAGTAGTTGGACTAAGTTCAACCGCAACAGTACAAGGATATCTAAAAACTCTTGAAGAAAGAGGATTTATAAAAAAGGAAAGTAAAAAAGGAAGAACTTTAAGATTACTTAAAAACTCAAAAGGAGATGAAGTAATTTCAGACAGAGATAACAATTCTAATACAAAACAATTTTATTCAGATAGAGAAATGGTTAATGTTCCAGTAGTAGGAAAAATAACAGCAGGTCAACCAATATTAGCAGTAGAAAACATAACAGACACATTTCCAATCCCAATAGATTTTGTTGGAAATTCTGATTGCTTTATGCTTACAGTTAGAGGTGAAAGCATGATAGAAGCAGGAATTTTTGATGGAGATTACATATTAGTAAAGAGGCAAAACACAGCTGATAATGGTACAATAGTAGTAGCCTTAATAGATGATGAAGCAACAGTAAAAACATTTTATAAAGAAAAAGATCACATAAGATTACAACCAGAAAATAGCACAATGGATCCAATAATAGTTCCAGACTGTAAAATACTAGGAAGAGTTGGAGGAGTATTTAGAAAAATCTAAATTTACATAAGATAAAATCATTGAAAAATATTATCAATGATTGCACAAGTTATAATAAAATAAAAGGATGTAATATTATGGATAGAATGAAAACATTTTTTAAATATTTTTTAGCATTTGTTATCGTGTATATTATTGTTGATATAGGTTCATATATGTCAATAAAATCTACATATATATCAAGAGATTATATAGTGGATTTTGATTCGCCGAGTATAGAAATAACAGAAATGAAATCAACTGTACTAAATGGATATTTAAAAGGAAATATAACAAATAATACAGGAAGTGTAATTACAGGAAAAGCTCTAAAATTAGATTATTATACTGAACATGGAGTATTAGCAGGAACTAAGTATGTTAAAGTAGATAATTTGATACAAAATGAAAAAATAGACTTTGAATCAAGATTTAATTTTGATAATGTTGATAGTGTAAGAGTATCAATAGTAGATTCGTTAGATATTGATACATCTGAATGGGATTTTTCATTAGATGACTTTTCAAAAGATAAGATAAACTGGTTTGTATTACTTGGAGCATTGATTGTAGTGTTTGGATAAAATCTTAGACTACATATCAACGATTGTATGTGTTACAATAAAGGGGAGAATGATTTTAGTTAAGTATACTAAAACTTTCTCCCCTTAAAGATTGTTTTTTATGTAAATTTGTGATAAAATAACTGTGTTTACTATATAATTTGCTGAATAATTTGCTCTATATAATAAAAAACAAATATTATTCAGTTTGATTATAAATTTTTTAATAAGGAGGTTTGTTTATAGTTTTATAAAAATCATTAATTGAATATCAAAGGTAATTCGAACTTAAAAAGTTACTAACATAAGGAGAAACAACTATGAAACAAGATTGCATTTTAATTGCTACTTTACCATCACTCAATAACATGGAAAAAGTGCAAAAAGTATTCAGTAATACTCATATTGCCGAAGTACGGTTCAACACAGGTGTGCAAACAGCTTACTCAATAGAGGAAACTCTTGATATGCTTAAAAATCTTTCCATAAAATTTAACAAAAAACTTTGGATTGATATAAAAGGTAGACAATTAAGAGTAACCAAATGGGCAGATCCTTTGTACTCATGCATAGAAATAAGTCATAAAGTTCAAGTTTTGTATCCTGCTTTAGTTTATTTTCGTAATGGTGATAGAGTAAATATTACTCACATTAAAGATGGAAATAAGCTGTTTGTTGATCCTTTACCGAGACAAGCCTTAGGTGCTGGACAATCCGTTAACATTCTAGCAAGGGACATCGAAGTCGAAGGTTACCTGACGGAAAAAGATAAGTTATATTTAAATGCCTGTAAAAAAATGGACTTAAACATGATAATGGCTTCTTTTGTAGAATCGTTTGATGATTTGGCACAAATCCTCCAGATTTTGCCTAAAGCTCAAATAGTATCGAAAATTGAGTCATTAAAAGGAATATCATTTATTGAACAGTACAATGTACCAAACTTGATGGCAGCAAGAGATGATTTGTATCTTCAGTCAGGTCAAAACTATGATATGCTGAAACATTTAAGAACGATTATCTCAAGAGATAGTGGAGCAATTTGTGCTTCTAAGATTTTTATGTCTCTTGAAAAAAGAGAAACTGTTGACTTCGCAGATTATGCTGATTTGGAATTGATGTATAGCATGGGTTATAGAAAATTCATGTTATGTGACAATGTTTGCAATTATAGTTTTGCAAAAGCCATACAGGCATGGGAGGAATTTATCAATGGATAGTTTTATCTTATGTGGCATGCAGTTTGGAGATGAAGGAAAAGGAACTTTTGTTGATTATCTAGCACATGAAAAAAATATTGATGGTGTTGTTCGGTACAATGGAGGATCTCAAGCTTCTCATACTGTAATTACTCCCTCTAAGATTATTCATAAGTTCAGTCAGCTTGGCTCTGGTATGTTTCTGGATAAATGCCATACATACCTAACAGAAAATACGGTAATAAATCTTGAAAATCTTATTGTTGAAATGGAAGTATTTTCAGAAAAAACTGGAATTTCAATTTCTGATTTACTTGATAGAATTCATATTCATGAAAACTGCTATGTCGTAACACCATATCATAAGCTGATTAACAAACTCAGAGAATTATCTAAAGGAGAAAATCGTAGAGGAACAGTAGGAACAGGTGTAAGTGAAGTTAGATATCTACTTGCAGAACCTAAACTGTCTCCATACGAACAACCTCTTGGATTGCAGGTAAAAGATATATTTAATCCGCACAGTAATAATCCAGTTATTAGTAGGATGCAAGCACTTCAAAACTACGTAAACAATTTTTTTAGAGAAAACGAAGATCTTATATGGCAGAATGTTCCTAAAGAAATCACGGAATCTTTGAAAAAAGAAATTGCATTTTTGTTAGCACCTAACGCATTTTTTAATATTGCTTCAATTTATATAACAAAATTTAAATATGCTACAAGAGATGTTAATTTCAGCAAATGCATATACAATTCATACGAGTTGAGCTTGAGAAAAAATTGTCAAAGTGTCATTTTTGAAGGATCACAAGGGCTTTTGATTGATGGCAAATATGGAATCAAACCAAATACTACTTTTCTTGATACAACTAATCATTTTGCTCTTGATATCTCCTACTATAGGAATAATATTACTAAAATTGGGATTGCTAAAGCATTTACTTCAAGGCATGGATTAGGTGTATTTCCTACTGAAACAATAGATGTCAGTAGTAGGATTTGTGACAACAATCAAGAAGAGTCGTTTTGGAATGGAAAAATTCGATTTGGCTGGTTTGATGCAATACTGTTTAGATATGCTCAGAGCATTAATCAGGTTGATGAATTGTATTTATCTTCTCTTGACAAATTAGATGACTTTGAAACAATAAAAGTATGCAATGAGTACTGTTATAATGGTATTGTTGATGAGAAGTTTAAAACAATTTTTAGCTACTTTGCATTACCTGATGGACAAATTGTTATTACAGATATCAAGGAGTACAGTGAAGATTTGGGTATGTATTTAGAAAAATGTGTTCCTAAGTATATTGTGGTGGAAGGATGGCTATGTGACACATCAAATGTGTCTGATAAAAATTCTCTTCCTAAAAAATGCTTAGAGTATATTGAGTTACTTGAAAAACTTACTAATATTCACATATCTATTGTATCTGTTGGACCGACTAGAGAAAACAAGATAAGGATGTGATGTAATGAGCATATATGAAGAAATTGAAAAGCATTTACAAAATCATAGTATGGCAAATATAGCCATTGCCGGTATCACATGCTCTGGAAAAACTACTTTAGCAAATTCTATTCGGAAGTATTTCTCAGACAAATATGCGGTTACAATAGTAAGTCAAGATGATTATTTTAAAAATCTGCCTGATATTCCTAGAACAAGAGAAGGATATTTAACAGACTCAGTCAATGCATTTTGGACATCAGAGTTCCAACATGATGTACAACAGTTGCTACAAAATGGAGTGGTTGTAATGCCAAGATATGATGTAGCAACTAATACAAGAATATCTAAAAACAAAATAGTTAGAGTTGGCAAAATTAATGTTTTTGAAGGCTTGCACACAATTCATCTTTTAAAAGAATTGGATGACCACATTAGTGTATTTGTTGATACAGAAATTGAAACTTGTTTAGAAAGAAGGATAGCAAGAGATACTACAAGTTTTGGTGTACCTGAAGTAAGAATAAGACAGTATTGGGATGACTGCATTAAGCCAATGTGTGAAAGATTTATTTTTCCACAAAAGTCATATGCTGACATTATCATAAGCACAAAAGGTGGTGATAGTAATGACAGTTAAAGACATTTATGAGAGGCTGTTAAAGGCAAAACGTCCTATTGACTTCTTTGGAACAATAGCTACAGCAGATGAATTAAAGAAAACATTTAGACAATATGCAAAGCAAATTCATCCTGATGTTGTTTCAGAGAAAGATAAGTACATTGCTGGAGAAGCATTTTCAATTCTGGATAAGCTATACAATTTAGGATTAAGTGAGTTTGAGCAAGGCATTTATGAAATTGTTGATCCTGTACAGATTTATAAGCATATGGCACCTTTGTTTGAAATTACAATAAAAGATGAGTTGTATCAGTTTTATGAGAATGTGTTTGAGGGAGAGGTTGCTTATATTTTCAAGGGAACTTCAGCAAATGATATTGTTTACCTGAAAATTGCAATTGATCCTGGAGATAATGATTTAATTACTACTGAGTACAATGTGCTTTCGACATTAAGACATCAATCGTTCCCTTATGTAGAACAGAAAATCATGGTAAATGATACAAATGCTATCTTAATGAGAGAAGTGAAAGGTATCACTATGCTAGAGCTGTTAGAGCAATACACGAATGGTGTACCTGCTGAACATGTTATGTGGATGCTGGAAAGACTTTTAAGTGCTGTAGGTTATTTACATTCAAATTGTGTAGTACATGGTAATATAAAACCGGAAAATATCATTATCAATAAAGACAATCACAATGTATCATTACTAGGTTTCTCGTTTTGTATTCCTAATGCAAATACTTCAAAGGCACGGTATAAAATCGTAAATGATTATTATACTGCCCCTGAGGTAAACAAGACAGCAAGAGTCTTACCATCTTCAGATATTTATTCTATAGGTAAGATAGCAATTAAGCTTTTGGGAGGTGATATTTCTAGTAACGGAATGCCTATTTCTGTAGATGCCAGAGTAAGAGCATTTATAAGAAAAATGGTAAGCAATACCTTGTCTGATAGGCCGGATGACGCATGGAAACTTTGGAGTGAGCTTATAAAGCTTAGAAACGAAGTTTTCGGAACCCAAAGATTCAAAAAATTAGATTAAGGAGGATTTATCATGGGTGGATCAAGTTATGATAGGGATGTCTACAGTAGTAGCTCAAGTTCAAGCTGGGGCAGTTCCCGCAGTAGCTCGAGTTCGAGCAGGGGAAGCTCTAGTAGCTTTGGTGCGAGTTCGTACTCAGCATCTCGGTTTACCAGTTCCTCTCTGGACAGTTCGTTGAACCCAAACGGAAAAATTCTGGAAAGCAAGACAAAGTCTCCGATAATAGTGGTGCTTGATGTAACTGGCTCTAACATTGACTTTGCTAGAGTTGTTTATGACAAGTTGCCGATGTTTTATGGGCAGATTGAACAGAAGGGATATTTGAAAGATTTCGATATATCTTTCTGTGCAGTAGGCGATGCATATGCTGATAAATATCCATTGCAAATTTGCGATTTTGCAAAAGGCATTGAGTTAGACTCGTGGCTTGAAAAAATTGTTCTTGAAGGTGGAGGAGGTGCATTTGGCGAAGAGTCCTATGAGCTTGCTGCTTACTATCTGCTCAAAAATTTGGAATTCGAAAAAGGAGCAAGACCAATAATCTTCTTTATTGGAGATGAAAAGCCTTATCCCACCGTAAATCGTTCTCAAGCTATGGATTTTGGTATCGAGTTTTTCCAAGATGTAGAGCCTTTTGGAGAACTTCGTAAAAAGGTTCACGATAATGTATTTATACTGCTTAATAAAGCTTGTGGAAGTTACTTTAAGGATGACATTACATCTTGCTGGGAAAAGCTTTTGGCTCCTGAACATGTAATTAAGATTAATGAGGAAAAAGCAATTATCGATTTGATGCTTGGAATCATCTCTATGGTTTCAAGTGCGAGAACTCTTGACACATACAAGATTGATATGCTTGACAGAGGACAGACTCAAGCCAGAATTAAAGGTGTATCTGAATCTCTTAAGGGACTGTCAACCGCTCTTGTACCAGTAAAGGTATCTGGAACTATTACCAAAACTTCGAGCGAAAAGAAAAGCACCCAAAAGGGCAAGAGACTGTAAGCAAAAAATTTATAATCAACAGCGGCACACTATATTTAGTGTGCCGCTGTATATATTTAATTCACTCTTACTGGAGAAAAATTTTATTTTTTTGCACTTTCAATTTCTTTTTTATAAAGTAAATCATAACAATTTCTACAAAGAGCTAAATATTCCTTATCACCAATAACAATGTCAGTATCTTTACCACCTTTATAATATGTAAAAACAGCATTTTCGCATTTACAATTATCACAAATAGCAGTAAGCATATTAACATTATCAGATATACATAATAAATCAGCCATTTTACCAAAAGGCTTCTTTTCAGCTGTTAAGTTTAGTCCCGCAATAAAAAATTTTTTACCCTTATCAGCCATTTTTTCAATAGTCTTTACATCACCATTTAAGAATTGAAATTCATCTATACAGTAAACATCTGCATCGTAATTTTCTAAATCTTGCATATTATTTATAACAATAGCAGGAATATCTATACCATTTCTAGAAACAACTACATCACGACCTGCTCTAGTATCAATAGAAGGTTTAAACATTTTAACATTTTTTCCTGCAATTAGTTGTCTTTTATACTCATTTAATATTTGTTCAGTTTTACCACATTTCATTGGTCCAGAATATACATTTATGTCGCCCATATCGTTTTCCCCTTATATAATATATTTGTGTTTTTTGTCAAAAAATACTCTTTTTTTGGTGTTTCAATTTCCTTAAATATAATAATACAACAAAATAAAAGTATCAAGTAAAAAATCAAAAAATAAGATTATATTTTTGTAATATAGTTGTAAAATAAATTTAAAAATGATAGAATATAATTGCTATATATCTTTAAAAAGGAGTGTATATATTTGAAAGAAATTGAAGACATTTTAGGAACAGATAAAGTAAGATATAATGAGCCAATGTCAAGACATACATCATTTAAAGTAGGAGGACCAGCTGAAATATTTGCTTTAGTTGATTCAGTTAGTAAGTTACAAGAAATTATTGAATTATGTAAAAACAAAAACATTCCAATTACTATTGTTGGAAATGGAAGTAACTTATTAGTATCAGATGATGGAATTAAAGGATTAGTAATTAAATACATTGCAAATGATATAAGCATAAATGAAACAGAAGTTGTTTGCAGTGGAGGAGTAATAAATAGCATTTTAGCAAATAAATTGTTAGAAAATTGTTTATCAGGATTTGAATTTGCAGCAGGAATCCCCGGAACAGTAGCTGGAGCAGTATATATGAACGCTGGGGCATTTGATGGAGAAATGAAAAACATTGTTACATATGTAAAATATGTTGATATAGATACAAATGAAATAAAAATTATACATAATAATGAAATAAAATTTTCATATAGAGAATCTATATTTAAAAATCTAAATGCAGTAATCTTTGAAATCGGGATGAAATTTAATAAAGATGAAAAGGAAAATATAGAGACAAAAATGAAAGCTTACAAAGAAAAGAGAATGCAGACTCAACCATTAGAATATCCAAGCGCAGGAAGCACTTTTAAAAGAGGAAAGGATTTCATTTCAGCTAAGCTTATAGATGAATGTGGACTTAAAGGATATAAAATTGGTGGAGCACAAGTTTCAACAAAGCATGCAGGTTTTATTGTAAATGTGGGAAACGCTAATGCTAAAGATATATTGGATTTAATAGAATACGTACAAAAAGTTGTATATGAAAAATTTGAAAAAAATTTAGAAACAGAAGTGAGGATAATTAGATAATGAAAGGATTTTTTAAGTGGTTTAAAGGCAAAGCGAAGATTAAAAGGTGGATATTTTTAATATTAGTTGGTGTAGTTCTAATCTGTTATGGAATAGCAAAACTAATAGATGCAAGGACGTTAAATTTAGGAGAAATAATATCAGTTGTGGTATCATTTATACTAGGATTTACATTTATTGTACTTGGAATTGTTTATATGCAAAAAAGAATGTTAGAGCTATTAGTAGAAGAAAGCGATACTAGAAAAGAAACAAACAATGTAAATACACTTATTTTTAATAAAAAAGTATATAATCAAGGACCAAAGATAGTAGTCATTGGTGGAGGAAGTGGTTTAAATACTGTATTAAGAGGACTTAAGAATTATACTGATAATATCACTGCTATAGTTACAGTATCTGACTATGGAGAAACTCCAACAGATTCAAGAAAAGCATTAGAAGTATTACCACTTGATGATATTAAAGCCAGTTTAACTGCTCTAGCTTATGATGAAAAGAAAATGGAAGATTTATTAAACTGTAAATTCACATCAGGAAAACTAAAAGACTTATCTTTTGGTGATATATATTTTCTAGCAATGGATGAGGTTTATCGTAATTTTCCAAAATCAATTGAAAACTCAACAAGTGTACTTAATATGACAGGAAAAGTTTTACCTGTTACACTAGAACCAATAAATATTTGTGCAGAATTAGAAGATGGAACAGTAATAGAAGAGAGAGATAAAATTCCAGAAATGGTTAATCAAACTACAAATAAGATAAGTAGGGTATATATAAGCCCAACTAATACGAGACCAGCTCCTGGAGTTATAGAAGCTATAAATGAGGCAGATGCAATTGTAATAGGACCTGGAAGTCTTTATACAAACGTTATACCAAATTTATTAGTAAAAGGTATTGCAAAAGCTGTAAAAGATTCTAAGGCAATTAAAGTTTATGTAAGTAACATTATGACAGAAATGGGACAAACTGATGAATATAAATTATCAGACCACGTAAAAGCAATAGTTGATTATGTTGGTAAAGGAATAATAGATTATTGTATTTATGATACAGGAGAAATTATACCAGAGTTTATTCATAAATATAATGAAGAAGGTAAAGATATAGTTATTCCAGATGTTACAAAAGCCAAGGAATATGGAATAAAGTTAATACAAAGAAACTTGTCTAACATAGAAGATGATAAAGTAAGACATGACTCAGATGTAATAGCAACAACAATAATTCAACTTATATGTGATGAGCTTAAATTTGAAGATATGCAAAATGATCCTCAATATATGATGCTTAACTCAAGAATGAAGGAAACAAAAAGGGAAATACATAAAAGAGAAAGAGCAGAGAAAAAGTTTAAAAAATCTGGCAGAAAACAATTTGAAAGAAGAGAAAAAGATAGTAAGTTTAAAACAAAATACAATAAAAGAATTGAATCAATTAAAGAAAGCGATAAAAATGTTAATGAAAGAAAAAATAAAAATAAGTCAATTTTTAAAAAGCTATCAGAATTAGAAAATGCAGGAAAATATAAAGATATGCTAGATAATCAAGAAACAGCAGAGTTGAAACTTTTTGACGCTGTATCACAAATAGGAATTAACAAAAAAGAAGATAGTGAAAAATTTTTAGAAGACATTAAAAAGAAAAAATCTAAAAAAGGAAAAAATAATAAAAAATAGATAACAATAAAATATAAATAGACAAAAATAAAAAACATTATTAAAATAAAAAATTATAAAGGATAAAAACAATTATTAAAGTACAAATAATAAGAAGATAAAAGTAGGAGAAACAAATGAGAGAATGGATTATAACTAATGGAATAGGAGGATATGCAGCATCTACTGATTTTGGTGGTATGAATACTAGAAAATATCATGGTTTGTTAATTGCAGCTGAAAGGCCTCCATATAATCGAAAGCTTATACTTTCAAAATTAGATGAAAGTATTGAAATTAATGGAAAAAAGACGGCTTTGTATACAAATGAAGCAAATGGTGAAATAACAACTGGAAACAAGTATTTAGTTAATTTTGAAAAAGAGATTATTCCAATATATACTTATAAAGTATCTAAAGTTGTAATAGAAAAATCTATATGTATGATTCATGGCAAAAATGCAGTAGCTGTTGTTTACAGAGTAATGAATCAAAAAGCAAAAACAAAGCTAAATTTAACTCCTATAATAAATTATAGAGATTTCCATTCAATAACTAAAGAAACAAAATTTAATTATACACAAAATATTTCTAAAGATTTAGATAAAGTACAAATAGAATTAGAAAACAAAAAAATAATAAGTATGGGCGTAAAGAATTCAATATATACAAAACACAATAATGATATTTTCTATAATATGGAATATAGAGTAGAAAAAGAAAGAGGCTTTGAATCTGTAGAAAACCATATTGTTCCACGGAACTTTTACTGTGGAAATAAAGCCTAATGAAGATAAGGAAATTGTATTTATTTGTTCTTTAGATGGGAAATATGGAGTAGATATAAATGATGTTACAAAATTAAGCGGAGAAGAAATAATAAACTCAGAATTGACAAGAATAAATAATCAAATTGATACATCAAAACTTATAGCAAATAAACCTAAAAAATTTGAAAGCAAAGAAACATATGAAGATTTAGTAAAAAAATATATTGTAGCAGCAGACAATTTTATAGTGTATAAACAATCAAATAAACTTCATTCTGTAATAGCTGGATATCCATGGTTTAATGACTGGAATAGAGATACTTTAGTAGCATTTGAAGGATTGCTATTAGTTACAAGAAAATATAAATTAGCAGAAGAAGTATTGCTTTCTTGCATTGATAACATCAAACAAGGACTTATTCCAAATGGATATTCAGAATATACAGGAAAACCACTATATAATAGTGTTGACAGTTCATTATTATTTTTTGAAGCAGTAAGTAAATATCTTAAATATACTGGAAATTATGAATTTGTAAGAGATAATCTATATAAACAAATGAAAAGCATAATAAATAATTATATAGATGGTATAAACATTGATGGAAACAATATATATTTAGATGACATAGACTATTTGATAGTAGCAGGAACACCAAAAACACAAAATACATGGATGGATGCTAAAGTTAATGGAACAGCTATTACCCCTAGAAATGGAAAAGCTGTTGAAATAAATGCTATGTGGTATAATGCACTAAAAGTTATGCAATCAATAAATCAGCATTGGAACAAAAAGATTGCACAAATTGAATATGCATATATAGCAAAAAAATGTAAAAAATCATTTGAAAAGAAATTTTACAATCCAGAGAAAAAGTGTTTATATGATGTAATAGGTGATGATAGAGTAAGACCAAATCAGATATTCGCACTAAGTCTTACTTATCCAGTATTAGACTGGAATAAAAAAGAATCAAAAGAAGTTTTCATAACAGTAACGCAAAAGCTATTAAATAAATATGGACTTATGACTTTAGCAAAAGATGAAATTGGATTTACACCGAAATATGAAGGAAATCCAGAAAAAAGAGATAGTAGTTATCATCAAGGAACAACTTGGCCATATTTACTAGGACAATATTATAATGCACTAAAAAATTTAATAGAAGTTGAAGAAAATGAAGAAAGAAAAGAAAACCTTAAAGATACATTAGAACAACTAAAAATAAGTATAGCAAATACTTTTACAAATGAAATTGTAAATGGAAATACTTGTGGAAGTATATGTGAAATATATGATGCTATAAATCCAAAACAAGGAAAAGGTGCTTTTGCACAAGCTTGGAGTGTAGCAGAAATATTTAGAATCTTACTTGACTAATAATAATGAATATAGTTATTTTTTCAAGCCTTGTTGTC
>CANRBH010000024.1 GCA_947628825.1 uncultured Clostridia bacterium
TCCTTCTATTTTTTTAGATTTTTTCTTGTTTAAATATCTTAACTAAATTTTATTGTTCAACAGTCTGGTGTGTGTGTACAGCCTCAAGGCTTACGAGCTTTATCATTTTGTTTTTTCCTCGTTTCTTTTGTTTTTTCGCTATAAAAAAATTATAAACTTAAATTTTATAAATATCAATCAAATTGTCCAAATATTTTTAAATGTTATACAATTGTAACATTTGAGCTTAATATATTTATTCTGGCTTATCTTTTTCTTTTTTACCTTTTCTTGTGTCCATGCTTAATTCACATATAGCTGTATAAACTGATACAATGGCTCCATATGCAAATAAAGCAATAGGCATTGTTAATTCATTTACAGGTACTCTACATAGAGCATATACACTATATAATAATCCTTCCACAATAATTAAATATTTTAATAGTCCCAACATTTTTCTAATGCCTTTATATCTAATTGCATAATATCCTACTATTAAAAGTGTTGATAATCCTATTGGAATAACATATGGTTCTATAACATTTCTCAATCTTATGTTTGAAGAATATTCTACCGTAAAATTATCTGTTGGAGATAATTCTACTCCATACTTTTCATTTAATTTATCACATAATGTTTGAACTTGTTCTTGGGTTATTTCATCTTTAGTTTTTATTAAACTGCTATCTTGAAATAGCTCAACTCTTTGAACTAATATTTCTTTATCTCCAAATACTTCTTTCGCAATATCCTTAATTTCTTCTTCAGTAATCTTTTTATCAACAGTAAATGTAACAGTATATCCTTCTGTATAATACAAATCGACTTTTAAACCAACTACTGCTGTAACAATTAAAGCACTAATAAATATTATGGCTAATGCTATATATAATATTTTTTTCTTCATTTCTTCTTGCATTATTCCTTTCTATATTATTTGTTTCTTACTAATAAATTTGTAACAGTTAAATTATATAATAAGCTAATTATTATTGTCCAAAATATAACCATTCCAAAACTATATATTGTATCCCAGTTTGTGAAACAACATACTATTGATAACAACAATACTGGAATCAAACTTAAGGCATATTTTTTCATTGCATCATAATATTTTTCTATTCTTTCATCTTTGCTTAAATCTTTACTTTTTATATTTTTTAATAATATATAATTAAATACTGTATTTATTATAAATGCTAACCCTACTGCCATTATTCCTTCTATAGATACAGTTACATTTGTATATCTAATTACAATTAATAGGAATGCTACAAATCCTACTGATAATATTGATGCTAATAATCCCTTCATTTTAAACTTAATTATCATTACAATTGATATAACTATTGCTATGCAAGCAAGTACTTCTATTATAGTCATTATATTATTTTTATCAATATTTGATTCTATATAAACATTTTCTGTAACTTCATATTCTAATGGCATTGGGTCATTTTCAAGCATTGCTGCAATATTATATCCACCATATAGTGAATTTTTAATTTCATCACTATCTGTAGAGTTTCCAATTGTTAAATTTAAAACACCATTATCAATTATTTCAGGAAATCTTGTTGAAAGCATTTCTGAATCATCAATTTTCAAGGTTACCTGTTTTTCAACAGTTTTTGTTGTACTGTCTTTTGCTGAGTCATCACCACCTATTTGTACATCAAGTGTATCTGTCTCATTATTATATGTTCCTTCATTTACTTCGTTAGCGTTTTCTTCTGCTGTTTCATTAGTAACTTCTTGTTCTATTACTGCATTTTCATTATAATCTCTTGTTATATTTTTAAACTTTCTACTTCCGCTAGCAGTAAAATTAATTTTTAGTTGTAACATTGTATAACCCATTTGCTCAGTTTTCTTTATTGATGCACTTCTTATATCATCGTTGGTAATCAGTACTTCACCTGTATTTGTATCTGTAATTTGGAACTTACCTACTTGTGTTAAATCCGAAAGTAAGATATCTGTTTGGTCATTTTCTGGAAGTTTTAATTCAATTTTACCTGTTGACTGGTTACATGTAATAGTAAAGTCTTCAACTTTTTCAGCTTTTAATCTTGCTTTTAAAATTTCTACACATTTTTTATATTTTTCTATTTTCTCTTCAGGACTTTCTTCGTTTTTTTCTTCTGTTTCTTGATTTTCAGTTTCATTTGTATCAGGAACTTGAGTTTCACCTAGTTCTACTGTTTCGCTTCCTGTTTCAGCTTCTAAATCATTTACTTCTAATGTTACCTTTCTATATCCGCTTATATTAGTTCCTAAAATATAGCTTGGTAACATACTAACCATTTGATTCTTATCTACATGATAAATTCCTACAAATGATATTACTGATATTAGTATAATAACTAATACAACTAAAACTACGTTTAATTTTTTTTGTGCTTTCATTTTTCCTCCTAATTATTACTTGTGTATATTTACTCCTATTATTCCACCAATTACCCCTGCTATAATCGAAGCTACTAGCATTATTATAGTTTTAGTATTTATTCCAAAACCTGTTATCGCTATGCTTGATATCAAATATATCACTAACATATAAATCAAACCAACTAATGCACCATTTAATAGTCCATTTTTTCTAATATTCATAGAACTTAAAATACTTCCTATTAAAATGCTTAGTGCAGAAATAACAATTACAGCAGATGGTATTATATTTTCTGATACATTTGTATATGTAAGAATAAGTGCTGTTATTAATAGTAATATTAACGAAATTACTATTGAAATTATACTCCCCTTTGCAATTTTAAGCAAACTTCCAAATCTAGAGCCATTCTCTATTTTCTTTACATTATCCATATACACTTCCACCTTTCATTTAATTTCATGCTAAAATATATGTGAAGTGTATATGTTTTATTACTTTATTTCTCTATCATCTAACCCTGCTACTGCCCACTTTTCTATTGAAACTTTAACATTGTCAGGATAAGTTTTTAATATTATTCTATCTTCTTCTATTTTATCAATTATACCTGCTAAACCAGAGTAAGTAATTACTTTATCTCCTTTTTTCAATTCATCTTGCATCTTTTTTATTTCTTTTTCCTGCTTTTTTCTTTGCCAACAAGCCATATAATATATTAATAAGATTATTATTACTAATACTATAGTTGTAAGTATATCTTTAACATTCATCTAACTAATCCTTTCATTTAAAGTTTTAATTTGATAATTATAAATTTGTTTCATTTTCTACTGCATTTTCAGTACTAGTTTCATTTGTACTTGATGGTTTTCTTTGTTGTTCCCACCAATCAATTATGTTATAAACTTGTCCGCCCGAAGTCATATAATATCTAGTTACTTCTTCTGTGGTTACAGAATAAACTGAATCAAGAACTGTGTTTATCATAAGTTGTCCTGTCATTGCATTTATGATTCCATATTTTTTTTCTTTTTTATTATCTGCACTAATCGCGTCAAGTTCAACTACTATTCCTTGAATATCTGGTACAAAAACAATACCATTAGTATTCTTTTCTACTTTATCAGTAACTTCATTGCATCCAATTCCATCACATTGTACTTGTAAAATTGTTTCGCCGTTTTTATCTATAAGTCCCCATTTATTATTAAGTTTAACTGGAATGCAATTTCCTAATAATAAAAATCTATTTGTAACATTAGGATCTTCATAAGAACCTGAATCTAATCCTATACTATCATAATCTGGATGTACAATTATTTTTCCATTTATATTTATTACACTTTGTTTATTTTGATTTGAAACTAAGTATAAACCAACATTTCTATCTATTATATCAATTGTGTCATAATCAGGTCTTACTTTTGTTATACCATCACTACCGATTATTCCAACTTTTTTGTCTTCAGTTGTTACTATAAAATCATTAGTTCCTTCCATATATTCAACTTGAGCATATCTAGCTGATATAACTGGAACTAATTGATTATCATCAAAAGTAGATACTCCATAAAGCTCTGTAGCCAGATCTTTTATAACTACTAGATTTTTAAGTAAAGCTTTTTCATTATTAAATTTAACATCATCTCCAAAATCTGAATTTTCTAGACTAATATCTGGATATGTTTTTTCATAATAAGCTGTTAGATATGGAAGTGCTGTTATTGTAACAGTATTGTTTTCTGCTTCATAAGATACAATTAAATTAAAAGCTTTTGCTAGTCCTTGTGAGTCTATATAAAGTCTTTCTCCTTTAAGTATCACTTCTTCATCTATTTCAAAATTTTGTGGTAATTCATTTACATCTGCTGGATATTTTACAATTTCTTTTGAGCCTGAAGCAAATGTTACTATTTCTCTAGAGTTGTTTATATAACACTTTGTCCTGTCTTCTGTATATTGTCTATATCCACCCCTATAAAAGTTATATCCTAAATAAGAACATATATCGCTAATAGAAGTATATACTTTTCCATTTTCAACTATAAATAGTCCTTCTTGGTTACTAGCTTTTGTACTGGATACACCATCTATTACTACTTTAAATAAATTTGTTTTTAAAGTTTGTGCATAGTACCATATACAACCCGCAGCAACAACTAGTAATACCATTAAGATAATAACTATAATCAGCCAAACTTTCAATGTCGAGTTTTTCTTTTCTTTTTCCTTAATAGGGTTTTCTTCCATTAAATCCATATTTAATCCTCCTCATTTGTATAGCCATATTTTTTATAGAATTCATCAGCAAAATTTTTTAAATTGTCATTTTCAATTTCAATTCTAACTCTTTCCATTAAATTAGTCAAGAACTTTATATTATGAATTGAAAGCAATCTATCTCCTAAAATTTCATTGCATTTTACTAAATGTCTTAAATATGCTCTAGTATAGTTTTTGCAAGTATAACAATCACATTCAGAATCAAGTGGTCCAAAGTCTTCTGCATAAGTAGCATTTCTTACAACTACTTTTCCATGTGATGTTAGGGCTGTTCCATTTCTTGCAATTCTTGTTGGAAGTACGCAGTCGCACATATCTATTCCTGCCATAGCCGCTTCAATTAGATAATCTGGTGTTCCTACTCCCATTAAGTATCTTGGTTTATTTTCAGGCATAAGTGGAGTTGTGAACCTAAGCATTTTTAAAAATTCTTCTTTTGGTTCTCCTACACTTATTCCTCCTATTGCATATCCTGGAAGATCTAATTCTATTAAATCTTTAGCAGATTTTTCTCTTAAATCTTCATAAAAGCCACCTTGTATAATTCCAAATAATGCTTGATTTTCAGTAGTATGAGCCTCTTTACATCTTTTTGCCCATCTTGTTGTTCTTTCCATTGAGTCTTTTGTATATTCATAAGTTGATGGATAAGGACAACATTCATCAAATGACATTATTATATCTGCACCTAAATCTTCTTCTATCTCAATAACTTTTTCTGGTGAAAAGAAGTGTTTGCTTCCATCTAAGTGTGATTTAAATTCGACTCCATCTTCTGATATTGTTCTTAAAGCACTTAGACTAAAAACTTGAAATCCACCGCAATCAGTAAGAATAGGCTTGTCCCATCTCATAAAGTTATGAAGTCCTCCTGCTTTTCTTACTAGTTTGCTTCCAGGTCTTAAATATAAATGATATGTATTCGATAATATTATCTGTGCTCCATTTTCTTTTAATTCTTCTACTGTCATCGATTTAACAGTAGCTTGTGTTCCAACAGGCATGAATATTGGAGTTTGTATATCTCCGTGTGGTGTATGTATTACTCCTCTTCTTGCTCCTGTTTGTTTATCTACATGTAATAGTTCATAAGTTACTGATGGTTTCATTTTTCCTCTCCAAATTCTATTCTTTTTCTTTTTTCAAAAAATTTTATTCCAAACATATTGTATTTTTATTTAATAAACATTGCATCTCCAAAGCTAAAAAATCTATATTTTTCGTTTACTGCATGTTTATATGCTTTTAAAATAAATTCTCTATTTGAAAAAGCTGATACTAACATAAGTAAAGTAGATTCTGGCAAATGAAAGTTGGTGATAAGTGCATCAACGCACTTAAATTTATAACCCGGATAAATAAATATACCTGTATCACCCTCTGTTTCTTTTACTAGTCCATTTTCATCTGCAACAGTTTCTAATGTTCTACAAGATGTTGTTCCTACAGATATTACTCTTTTTCCTGCCTTCTTTGCTTTGTTTATTTTATCAGCATCTTCTTTTTTTATATAATAATGCTCTGTATGCATATGATGGTCTTCAATGTTCTTTTCTTTTACCGGTCTAAAAGTTCCGATTCCAACATGTAATGTTACATTTGCGATATCTATTCCTTTTTCTTCTATTTTCTTTAAAAGTTCAGGTGTAAAATGCAACCCTGCTGTTGGTGCAGCTGCTGATCCATTATATTTTGCATAAACTGTTTGATATCTATCTTTATCTTTTAATGATTCATGTATATATGGTGGTAGTGGCATTAAGCCAATCTTATCTAGTATTTCATTAAATATTCCTTCATAGCTAAATTTTACTTTTCTAGTTCCACCTTCAAGTGTTTGTAATATTTCTGCTTTTAAGATACCATCTCCAAATATTACTTTTGCACCTTCATGAAGTTTGTTTCCCGGCCTTACCATGCACTCCCAAATATCACCTTCTATATTATGCAATAATACAAATTCAACATTAGCTCCAGTTTCTTTTTTTCCATAAAGTCTTGCTGGTATTACTTTTGTGTTATTTCTAACTAAGCAATCTCCTGGCTCTAAATAATCTATTATATTTTTAAAAACTTTATCTTCTATTGTTTCATTTTTTCTATCAAGTACCATAAGTCTTGATTCATCTCTTTGTTTTATTGGTACTTGTGCTATTAGTTCTTCTGGTAATTCATAATTAAATTCGCTTAATTCCATTTTTGTATTCCTTCTATATTTTCTCTAAATTTACTGTTCTATTTTACCAAAAAATTCTTCTATTTTCAAGCCCTATTAAACATTTTTAACTATTTTGTTACAACTACTTACAATATATAATATTTTTTAATTTTTATCTATAAAATTTTATGTTTTCATTGACAATTTATGGTAAATATTGTAAAATAGAGAAGCCTATATAGGTAAAAAGGAGGTGATTTATATGACTTCTTTTGATCTCATTTGGAGATTGATTTTGATGCTACTTGCAGAAAAGTCAAAATCTAAAGAAGATAAAAACGAAGACTAGTAGATTGCTACATAGTCAAAAAACAGGTAGTACATAGAACTACCTGTTTTTTTAGTATAAGCTTTGCTTATACGGAAATGTTAACATGACTTCTTTTGAATAACATTTTGCTTTTTCAAGCTAATTTAATATTAACATATATTTTTATAATTGTCAATTACTTTTTTTACAAATTTTTCTATTTTTAATTATATTAACTTGTAGCTTTTCTTTCATTTATTTGTCTTTTCACTAATTCTATTTTTTGTTTTAACATTTGTTGTTTATTTTTTATAATTTCAAAAACTTCATCTAATTTTTCATCAGACATCGAATCAAGTAATTCTGGATTCTTCTTTAGATTTTCAACTAAATTTTCTTCTTCTATTGGTTTTCTTAATTCTTGTATAAAAGAGTTTTTATCTTCTTCCTTATTTTCTACTTTTTCTCCAGGTTCATTTATAACTTGTACATTTTCTTTATTTGATTTTGCCTTAAAAATATTTTTAAAAAAATTAGAAATTTTAGTAAATATATTCTCTTTTCTTACAATTAAATTTTTTTCTTCTGACATTTTTTATTGTATGATTTATTTAATAATCATACCTCTCCCTTCTTATATTTTTTATTCTATATTTTGTTCTTCTTCTATATTTCCTTCTCTACCTAGTTCATCTAATTCTTTTTGCAAGTCTTCTAAAGTTATACCATCTTTTATCAAACCTTGAAGAGCAGCTTTTATATCTCCAATTTTTTTCTGTCTATCATCTACTGCTGGTGAATCTGTTATATAATCTGTTCTTAATGGTTCCGGTTCTGCAGTCTCGCCTTTGTCTGATACATCTATGTCTGATGCCAAATCAGATATATAGTCTGTTCTTAGTGGTTCCGGTTCTGCAGTTTCACTTTTATCTGATACATCTATGTCTGATACCAAATCAAAATAGTCTGTTTCTAATGGTTCCGGTTCTGCAGTCTCGCCTTTGTCTGATACATCTATGTCAGATACCAAATCAGATATATAGTCTGTTCTTAGTGGTTCCGGTTCTGCAGTTTCACTTTTATCTGATACATCTATGTCTGATGCCAAATCAAAATAGTCTGTTTTTAGTGGTTCTACTCCTTTTTCATTTAATGCTTGTTGTGCTTTTTCACTTAATTCTCTAGTTTTGTCCATAGTTTTAAGTAATTTAATTTCAGAACCAGCATATGATATTCCAAACCTATCTTTTTCAGCTTTACCATCAACAACAGCAATTGATTCATAATTTTTATAATCCTTTATTCCATAAGAACGTTCTACTTTTTGTTGAAGCTCATCTTGGGCTTGTTTAATTTGTTCTTCAGTAGGATTTATTATAGTATTATTACTATAATTTAGAAAAAGCTCATTAGATGGAAGCAAAACTATTTTCTTAGTTCCATCAGCTAAACATTGTGTTGCGGTTACTCCATCCTGATTTCTTGTTATCGTTTCCTTAGATGGTTTATATTCTTCTACTATTTTTTCATCAAGGTCTACAACATTTCCTTTCCATTCTTCTGTATAATCTAATGTAGTATCAAATTCATCCATTTTCCAGATTTTATCTGAATCGTTTATTCTTTTTACCCCTGTACCTACTACATAATTTTCTTCATGCTTAGCTTCACTATATAATGCTAGTCCATCTTTTACACCTATTCTTTTTGTGATTTCTATTATACGCTTTCCTACTTTTTTTAAATCTGTTTCATTTTTAATTCCATTTAGTTCTGTAAGACCATATGTTGCAGCCAATTCTCCATTTTCTCCAATAGAATAGCTACACTTTAGGAGATAATCTCTTGTCCTTGGTATACTATATTCACCATTTCTTTCATATCCTGTAATTTCACTTGTGCTATGTTCAAACTCAATTTCATATGGATCATCTTCATGCTTTTGTACAAAATCACTTGCTTGTTTGTAATTAAGACCTATTTGACCAGCTTTTATTCTCTCTTCTTCCATTAGTATTTCCAGTTTGTTCTGTTCAACTACTTTAATAGTCTCATATAATTTTCTGAATGCAGAATCATTTAGTAGAATATTAGTATCTAATCCTTTTTCTACTAATTTGGTTATTAGTTCTGCCATTTTTCGTTCTTCATTTATTGATTCCTTTGATAGGTCATGACTTGGTTGCATATTTCTATGTGGAAATCTCATATTTAAAATTTCTTCTAGTTCCATTTTTCTTCCTTTCACAAAATATAATTATTTAAAATTATATCATTAAAGTATTGTGGGATTGTTTCTATTTTTTTACATTTTTATTACTTTTTCGTAATATAAATTGTTGCCAAAATTTTAAATTTATATCAACGATTATACGCATAAATATAAGGTGCTTTATTTTTTAAGCACCTTATACATTATATTATTTTTATTCTTCTAACACGCCTTTGCATCTTGGGCAAAGTCCATCTTCTGTATGCTCATCATACATCCAGCACCTATCACATTTTTCTCCTTCTGCGTGTTCAACTTTTACTCCAAGCTTTACTTCAAGTTTTCTACCGTTTTCCTCTATCTTTAATCCTGATACTATTAAAACTGTTTTTAACAATTCTTCATTTTCTTTTAAGAACTTATATTCTTCTCCTTCTGCATAAATAGTAACTTTTGCATCTAAAGAATTTCCAATAATTTTTTCTGCTCTTGCAAGCTCAAGTTCTTTTGCTACTATATTTTTTACTTTTATGATTTCATCCCATTTTTTAGAAAGTTCTTCATTATCCCATTTATCATTTGGCTTTGGATAATCTGTAAGCATTGGACTTTCTACATCTTCTGCTTTAGGATGTCTCATTGCTTTCCAGATTTCTTCAGCTGTAAATGAAGTCATTGGTGTTAATATTTTTACTAAGCTATTTAATATATAGAACATTGTTGTTTGTGCTGCTCTTCTAGCTTTAGAGTCTGATTTTTCTGTATATAGTCTGTCTTTTATAATATCTAGATAAAAACTACTCATATCAACAACACAGAATTGATTTATATCATGGTAGCAATTTCCAAACTCATAATTATCATAATCTTTTACACAATCTTTTATCAATTTGTTTAGTCTGGTTAATGCCCATTTATCTATTTCTTGTAAATCTTCATATTCTACCATGTCTTTGTCTGGATCAAAATCTGATATATTTCCTAAAATAAATCTTGTTGTATTTCTTATTTTTCTGTATACATCTGATATTCCTTTTAGTATATCATCTGATAAGTTTACATCCATTGAGTAGTCTGATGAAAGTGCCCATAATCTTAAAATATCTGCTCCATATTTATTAGATACATCTATTGGTGATACACCATTTCCTAAAGACTTAGACATCTTTCTTCCTTCTCCATCAACAACAAATCCACAGCATAAAACTTCTTTATATGGTGCTATTCCTTTACTTGCAACAGATGTAAGTAATGATGATTGGAACCATCCTCTATATTGGTCATTTCCTTCCAAATATAGGTCTGCTGGATAATCTAATCCTCTTTCTACTAAAACACTTTGATGTGTTGAACCAGAGTCAAACCAAACATCCATAATATCTGTTTCTTTAGTAAATTCTGTGCAGCCACATTTTGGACATTTTGATCCTTCTGGCATTAAGTCTTTTGCATCCATATCCCACCAACAATTAGTTCCTTTTTCTTTTACTAATTCTTGTAATTTAGATATAGATTCTTCTGTTACATATGGTTCTTCACAATCTTTACAATAGAATATTGGAAGTGGAACTCCCCATGTACGTTGTCTAGAGATACACCAGTCATTTCTTCCTTTTATCATCTCAGACATTCTTTCTTCTCCCCAATATGGGTGCCATTTTACTGTTTTTATTGCTTTTAATACTTCATCTCTAAATCCATCAATTGATGCAAACCATTGTGGAGTTGCTCTAAAGATTATTGGCTTTTTACATCTCCAACAATGTGGATATGAGTGGCTTATTGGAGCTTTCTTTAAAAGATATCCGTTTTCTTCTAACCAATTTGTTATTTCTTTATTAGACTTAGCATAGAACATTCCTGCAAAAGGTCCTGCTTCTTCTGTTTGATGTCCTTTATTATCTATTGCAGCAATCATTGGAAGTTTATCTTTTAGTCCTTGTAAATAGTCTTCTTTACCATAAGCAGGAGCTGTATGAACAGCACCAGTTCCTTCTACTAAGTCTACATTTACAGTTGTTTCACTTCCTAGAACAACTTTTGATGTTCTATCCATAAATGGATGCTTGCAAAGCACTCCTTCAAGTTCTTCTCCTTTAAATGTTTTTACTACCTTATAATCTTCTATTTCACATAGCTTCATAACTTTTTCAACAAGTTCTGTTGCTAATATAAGTTTTTCTTTTCCAATATCAACTATGCTATATTCAAAATCCGGTCCTATTGTTATACCTGTATTTCCTGGAAGTGTCCAAGGTGTTGTTGTCCAGATTACAAAATAAGTATTATCTACATCAAATAATCCTTTTGAATCTGTTACTTTAAACTTAACATAGATTGATTCACCTGTTACATCTTTATATTCTATTTCCGCTTCTGCTAAAGCTGTTTCACAGTCAGTACACCAATAAACTGGTTTTAGTCCTTTATAGATATAACCCTTTTTATACATGTCTCCAAATACACCTAATTGTCTAGCTTCCATCTTAGGATCAAAAGTTATATATGGATTATCCCATTCACCAAGTACACCCAAACGTTTAAATCCTTCTGTCTGGATGTCTTTATATTTTTCAGTAAATTCTTTGCAAGTATCTCTAAATTGCGTTACTGGTATTTTGCTTCTATCTAATCCTAATTTTTCAATAGCCTTTTTCTCAGTAGGCATTCCATGTGTATCATATCCTGGAACATATGGAGTATAAAAACCTTGCATAGCTTTATATCTTACTATTGTGTCTTTTAAAATTTTATTTAAAGCATGTCCTGCATGTATCTCTCCATTTGCATATGGAGGTCCATCATGAAGTACAAAATGTCTATGTCCTTCATTTTTCTTTAACACCTTCTTATACAAATCATTTTCAAAAACATCCTTTAATATACTAGGTTCTTTTTCTGGTAGATTTCCTCTCATAGGAAAATCTGTTTTTGGTAAATTTAAAGTTGAGCTATAATCTTTCTTTTCTTCGCTACTCATTTTTTTCTCCTTCCTTGCTACCTACAAAACGGAACTAAGATTTTCTATGCAATAAATTGCTTAGAAAATCTAAGCTTCGCATATTTATCTTCTATGTCAAGTCTATCGTCTTCGACGATGACTTTCCTAGAATATAAATAAAAACGACTTTCATCTTAATAGATTACTATTAGGACGAAAGCCGTGGTACCACCTAAATTTATTGACCTTAATTTTCTAATTTATAATTTTAAAATCAACCTCATTTTGTTATTAACGCAAACATAACGTCTTAGCTTACTATTATTTCAGCTAAGCAACTATATAAGTGATAATAAATAAATAGTTTCTTACTAGCATCTCACCACCACTAGTTCTCTTCAAAGTCTTGTTTATTTATCGTGTCTTATATTTTGTCTTTAATTATTATATTAGTTATTTTAACACCTTTTTATAAATATTGCAATATCTTATTTATAATTTTATTCCCAAATACTTTCTTCACTAAGTTTTACTACAACAATATTGTTTATTATTTTTATAGAATTATCATCTGGAAATACTGACATATTCTTAAATTCTTCAGTTTCTATAATATCTTTATACTCTTCTCTTGAACACATTGTTAAATCCATTCCAAAGTACCTTTTATAAAAATTTACATTACTCAAAATACCATCATAACTTTCCCATGTTTCATTTGAATTAGATAAGAAGCCATTACTACATTTTATTAAAGATGCTTCATGTTTAATTATATTATTAAACATAAATTTCATATCTGAATGGTATCCTTCTAAGCTTTGTGCTCTAGTTAATATGCTCAAAGAATTTGTATAATAATTTCTAAATGTTTCCTCTCTACAAATATATGAAGCATTATTTGAGAACATAAATGTAAAACACAAAATAGCAGTTATACATACAATGAAATATTTTAATGTATTTTCCACATTATTATCATCTAAGTATTCATATAATTTTAAGAAAACAATATTTACTAGTAAAAATGATGCAGCCATTATAATATTTACACTTCTCTCTGTTGCAATTAGTGTCATTATGCTTAGTCCTATTGGAGTTATAAATATCAAAAACATAAGTAATACAAGTTTTATTTTGTCTTTATATATCTTATTTTTTATAATGATTATAATAAAAGAAATCATTGAAACTAGAAATAATATTACATTTAATATATCTCTTTTCCAATAGTGATTGTATATCATTTTGTCTGTAAAGAAATATATTATAATTGATTTATATGTTTCTATAATTTTTCTAGGTAAATTCTTTATTGTATTCAACATTCCAATACTATCTGCTCCACTGTAAGTTGCTAATGTTAATCCTTGTACCTTCAATACTATTTTTGTAATAAGATAATATAGTATTATTCCTATAATTTCTATAATAGCATATCTAATACCCTTTTTTAATGTTTCTTTATTATCTTCTTTATTTAGAATATCTAATATCAATAGAATAATTGATAAACCAACTGTTACTCCTAGATAACTTTGATAACACGCACATGTAACTATTATCATTATTATAGATAAAATATTATTTGATACTTTATTTTCTTTTCTCATAAAATATACTGCTAATATGGAAGCAAGCATTGCTAAACAATATCCATCACCACAATATATATACATAAATGATTCTGCAAATTGAGGAGCAGTTGCAATTATTGCAGAAACTAAAAACATAAGTATTTTATTTTTTATCTTAAATAATTTTATTAAAAAAACACTGCTTATCGATAATAAGATTAAACTAATAAATATTATTAAAATCTCACTAACTATTCCTCCTCTTATTGAATCAACAATTGGTAACAACCATCTTCCAAGACTAATTTCCCATTCTCCTGAAATGTGAAACGTTCCATCAGCTACTGCATCTGGTGATAATACATTATGTGTATATAAATAAAAATGTGTAACTAAACCCAAAATCATTGTAGTTAAAAATGCTAATTTGTTATTACAAAAGAAATCTTTTATTTTATTAAATACTTTAGTTGGTTCTTGAACTTTCTTTTTCATTTTTTTATTCCTTTCAATTCCTAGTTGGAAAAGAATTAAATTTTGGCTAGGAAAACAAGTTTAAAATTTATGAGACGTATTTTTTATACGTTGATTAAATTTTAAATGAAGTTTGACAACGCCAAAATTCTAATTATTTTTCAACAATTAAAGCTTTTATCTTAATGCCTTTATCTTTAAACATTTTTTCATGCTCTGTTTCTATGTTTTCTTCTCCATTCCAAAATAAATTCTCATTTGCTAAATCATAAGTTATTTTTTCTATTTTAAAGCCGCTTCTTTCAAAATACTTTATTGAATCTTCAAATAAATTATCATCATCAGTTTTAAAAAATATTTCTCCTTGTAAAAATTTTTTATACTGCTCTAACTGTCTTTCAGAAGTAAGTCTTTTTTTATGGTGTTTTCCTCGTGGCCAAGGATTACAAAAGTTTATATAAATTCTTTTTATTTTGTCTTCTTTTCCAATAATATCTGATATTCTTGATATATCATACCTTGTAAGTTTTAAATTCTTTACAACTTTTTGTTTTTCAATTTCATCTTCAATAATTTCTGCATCTGTTGATTTGCGTATACCATATTCTGCTTCTACATTTCTTTTTGTCATTCCAAGCATTGCATCAATTAAATCTATTGCTATATAATTTATATTTTGATTTTGTTTTGAAAGCTTAGCAATAAAATTTCCTTTTCCACATCCTAGTTCTATATGTATATCTTGCTCTTTTTCAAAAGCAGTTTTCCACTTATTTTTGTAATCTTGTGGATTGTCAATGTAAAAAGGACTTGTTTCTAATTCTTCTCTTGCCCACGGTTTAAATTTCATTCTCATTTTTCTATTTTCCAATTCTATTTCATATAACTTACAATATAAATCGCTACTATCAACGATTATATGGGTTACAATAAAATTTAAAAGATGCTGATACTGTTTAAGTTTTAGCTGTTACAGTATCAGTATTCAATAACTATTTATTTTTTCATTAAACTTTTAATGTATTCTATTTCCTCTTCTGGATTTAATCTCATAAAGATTGGTTCACCTTTTTCAATTACTTTAATTCCTTTAATATCTTTATATTCATTTAATGAATCCCATGTTATATTTTTAGAGTCTATTCCAAGCTGTCTTAACATATTATCAGAAGTAGCTTCCATAAAAGGTCTTATCATAATTGCTATTTGTCTAATATTTGCTATTAAATGATACATACTAGATTTTAGCTTTTCTGCTTTTTCAGACTTTGTTTTTTCATCTTCTCCATCTACTTCTTTAGCTAAGATCCATGGAGATACTTCATCGATATATTTATTTGTTCTTGAAACAAAAGTCCAAATTGAGCTGACCGCATTTGCTATTTCATATTTTGACATATATTCTTCAAAAGTTGTAATGGCTTGTTTTGCATCACTTTCTAAACTGCTATCTACTTCGTTTGGCACACCATTATATTCTGGTACATATCCATCATAGTATTTGTTTACCATTGATACAGTTCTATTTAATAAATTACTTAAATCATTACATAAATCAAAATTATATCTATCAACAAATTCTTCTGGAGTAAATACTCCATCTGAAGCTAAAGGAATCTCTTTTAATAAATAATATTTTGTAGCATCTAATCCATATCTATCTATTAGTTGTTCTGGATATATAACATTTCCTTTTGATTTAGACATCTTTCCATCTTTCATCATAAACCAGTTATGAACTAATATTGTTTTTGGAAGTGGCAGGTCAAGTGCCATTAAGAATATAGGCCAATAAATCAAGTGAAATCTTGCTATATCTTTTCCTACTATTTGAACATCTGCTGGCCAAAACTTTTTGAACATTTCATCGTTATCTGAATTATATCCTAATGCTGTCAAATAATTAGTAAGTGCATCTAGCCAAACATATATTACGTGTTTTGGATCTGATAAAACTGGTATACCCCATGAAAAAGATGTTCTCGTTACACACAAATCTTCTAATCCTGGTTTTATAAAATTATTTATCATTTCATTTTTTCTAAAGTCTGGTTTTATAAAATCTGGATGAGAATCATAATATTCTAATAATCTATCACTATATTTTTTCATATTAAAGAAGTAGGCTTCTTCTTTCATTTTGCTTACTTCTCTACCGCAATCTGGGCATTTGCCATCTACAAGTTGTGTCTCTGTAAAATAGCTTTCACAAGGTTTACAATACCAACCTTCATATTCTCCCTTATAAATATCTCCTTGTGATAAAAATCTTTCAAATATTTTTTGAACTGCTGGAATATGATAATCATCAGTTGTTCTCATAAACTTATTATATCTAATATCCATTTGTTTCCACAATTCTATTGCTTTATTTGCTTGAATATCAACATACTGCTTTGGTTCTAATCCATCTTCTTTTGCTTTATCTTCTATTTTTTGACCATGTTCATCTACACCTGTTAGCATAAATGTATCAAATCCTCGCATTTTTTTATATCTGTTAATGCTATCTGTTAATACTTCACAATAAGCAGTTCCTATATGAAACCTTCCACTTGGATAATAAATTGGGGTTGTTAAATAAAATTTTTCCATAAAACTTTCCTTTTTATTTTATTTAGGTTTTAGATACCTATAAACTGTTCTTTCCACATTTTACTATATTTTCGTAGTTTTTACAAGAGTTTAGAATAAATATACAACAAAAATATAGCATATATATTCATCATTGCTTAAATATATGCTATACTTCTATTTATTTTTATAAATATTTAATCACTCTTTATTTTAATATAATTTCTTTATTTCTTCTTCTGTTAGTTCTGTTAGGCTAGATATGTATTTAATGTCTTTTCCTTCTGCAATTAGTTTCTTTGCAATCTTAATTTTATTTTCATTTATTCCATCTATTCTTCCTTTTATTAAACTGTACCCCTTGTCAAGGACATTTTAGAAAAAGGGATAAATATTTTTTCTGGTAAATATTGTATGTTTCA
>CANRBH010000025.1 GCA_947628825.1 uncultured Clostridia bacterium
TAATCTTAATTTAGGATGTTTCTTTTTTTTCTTAGCTTTCTTCTTTTTGCCTGAACCATCTATAATTACTGCATTTTCATCATCTATATGCTTTTCTTTATAATCTTTTACTTGTTTCTTTTCATGATTACTTTTCTTACTTCTTTTTTTCATACATACCTCCTAAAGGGTAAATCGATAGATATATTATATTACAAATATTTCAATATTACAACCTTTAAAACAAATTTAAGTTATTTATATCAAAATCTTCTGTGACCACCTCTGCACCCTTACTTATAAGTATATTTGTTCCTTTTGAATTATCCGAAAAAATACTCCCCGGAACCGCATATAAACTTCTTCCCTGCTCCAATGCAAAATTTGCAGTAGTTAGTGCTCCACTTCGTTCTTTTGCTTCGACAATTATTACTCCTTGAGACAAACCACTTATTATTCTATTTCTTTTTACAAATTGTTCTGGCTTCGGCTTGACTCCTATTGGATATTCACTAACTATTGCTCCTCCACTGAGAACAATTTCTTTTGCTACCTCTCTATTTTCTCTTGGATAAATCATATCTAAACCATGTGCAACAACAGCTATGGTTTTTCCCTTTGCTTTTAATGCTCCAATATGTGAATATACATCTATCCCTTTTGCTAATCCACTTACAATAACGGTATCTTGCTTTGCCAACTTATAAGCTAATTTTTCAGCTACATTTTTTCCATAACTGGTACATTCTCTACTTCCTACTATTGCTATTGATTTTCTTCTTAACAATTCTGCATTTCCTAAAACATATATACTTTGTGGACTATCTTTAATTTGTGATAGTAAATATGGAAATTGTAATTGTTCTTTTTTTATTTCTTGTATTAAAATAATAACCTCCTCAAAACTGTACAAAATTAGATTATGCAATAAATTGCTTAAAAACACAAAAAGAGACCTTTAATTGGTCCCCCTTTATTTAATTATTTTTCTAACCATTTTTTATATTCTTTTTCAATCTCTTCTGCTACTTGTTCAGGTGTTATGTTTGATGTGTCAATGACTAAATCATAATTTGACATATCATCTCTATTAACACCATATAATTCTAAATATCTTTTATTTTCAGAGTTATGTCTAGTTATCATATCCTGTTTTTGCTCTTCTAAAGTATTAAAACTTTCTGTATCTTTTCTATTCTTATCAAAGAAAGCTCTTTTTGCTGCTACGTCTAAATCAACTTTTAAATATACCTTAAAAGATTCTGGAACTGCATACCATCCAAGTCTAGCATCAATTATAAAATTATCGTGATTTTTAGCATATTCTGATGCACTGTTTTCTATCTTTCTATCTATTTCAGGATGACTTTCAACATACTTTCCAAAGCTAGTTACATCCATTCCTTTTTCTTTTGCAAGTTGTCTAAAGTAATTACCATTTCTATATACTTCATAGTTTAATTTTTCTATAAGAATATTAGAAACTGCTCCTTTACCGCTTGCTAAATCTCCTGAAATTGATATGATATGCTTTTTATTCATATACACCTCTTTATTTTTCTTCATCAGATGTTTCTTCTTTTGCCACATCTGAGTCTTGTACGTTATTTTTTCTTTCTTCTAATTCTTTATCCCATTCACTTTGATTGTAAATTTTTACTTTGTCTTCTCCTATTTCGTCAGCTGCAAGTGTTACAGGAGATACATCATCTTTGTTTGTCATTGGCTTGCTTCCTCTTGAAATTTGTCTTGCTCTTTTTGCAGTAGCAATAACTAAGCTATATCTATTTTCAGCTTTTTCAAGTAATTCAACAACTGTTGGTTTAACTATCATAAATTTATTCCTTCTTTCTTCTAGAAATTCAATTATTATTTTAGCACTTTTTTTATCTTAAGTCAAACATTTTCCAAATTTTGCTTTTTAAAAGCAATTATAAGCATTTTAATTATATAATATATTATAAATGCTCCTGCAATGATTGCAAATACTGTATTTATAATACTGCTTTGTCTACTATATAAATCTAAAATAAAAATAGTTGTTGCTCCTAGTAAAACCATTTCAATTCCATGCCAAGCTATTTTTGAATTTTCTTTTTTATAAGATATTTCAAATAGTATAATAGATACAACTAATTCAGTTAAAACAAACACTTTTAAGTTAGTTATATATTCTATTGTGCCTATTGTACTTTTATTTATCAATAATATTAAAAAATAAAGCTCTATAAAAATAAAAATCAATGAATTCTTAAATATTTCTTTATATTTTTCTTGTTTTTTACTTTTTGAGTTATTTGATTTTTTGTTATTTTTTAATTCCTTCCTTATTGTCTCTAATTCATTATCTTTAAAAACTTTTGGATCTATTAATTCTTCACTTACTTCTTCATTTTCATCTAATAAGTTATGTTCTAATAAATCTTCATATATTTGAGCTTGTTCACTCACACTTTCAACATCTGCTATAAGCTGTTCTTGTTCTTTTATTTCTTTATTTATTTCTTCCTTAATCACAGATTTTTTTACTGGTTTCTTTTCTGATTTTTCTTTCTTTGCTGTTTCTTTGGTTACAGATTTTTTTACCGGTTCTTTCTTTAAATCTTTTTCTTTTGTCTCTTCATTGGTTGCAGATTTTTTTATTGAATCTTTCTTTTTAGTTACAGTCTTTTTTTGAACAGGAACATTCTGAGCAACTACTTTTTTAGTAGTTCCACTTTTTCTAGTAGTAGTTTTTTTCTTTGTATCAGTACTTTCAGTTTTAGTTGTTTTTTCATTGCTTTTTTCTGTTGATTTTTTTGTAGCTATTCCTGAAGATTTCTTTGTAGTTTTTGCTGTAGAATTTTTTGTGGTTGCTGCTTTTTCATCAGAGGTCTTTACAGTTGTTGCTTTTACATTAGGTGTTTTTGTAGAGACCGTGTCTTTAGTTGTTGTTTTTTTTGCCACATTAGTCTTTTTTAATTTTTCTTCTTCCATTTTATTTTTCCCTTTCTTCGCTTCGCTCAGAATCGGCACTTCAAACATTTGCTTCGCAAATTTTCGAAGCTGCCATGCTGAGGACTGATTTCGCTTCGCTCAGAATCGGCACTTCAAACATTTGCTTCGCAAATCTTCGAAGCTGCCATGCTGAGGACTGATTTTACGCTTAGAGTTCATATTCATACATAATCATACTTAACATTGTAACAGGAGCAGTTTCTGTTCTTAATATTCTTTTTCCTAAGCTAACAACTTTAGCTCCTAAAAATACAAGTTTATTAACTTCATTTTCATCTAATCCACCTTCCGGTCCAACTATTACTGCTATATTTTTTGCCTCATTATATTCTTTTAATACTTGTTTTAATGTTGTATTTTCTTCATTTTCATAAGCAATTAATACTAAATCATATTCATTTATTTTATCACATAAAGAATCTATACTTTCCAAACTTGAAACTTTTGGAATTATATTTCTCTTACTTTGTTTTGCTGCTGTTTCAGATATTGTTTGCCATCTTTGCAATTTTTTATTTTCATCTTTTAATTTGTAAATACAGTTTTTCATTTCAACTGGTACAATTTCATATACACCAAGTTCAACGGATTTCTGTATTATATATTCCATTTTATCGGCTTTTGGCAAACCTTGAAATAATGTTACGTTTATACATGGCTCAGTTGAAGCTACTTCATTTATTATTTTGCACACTATTTCTTCTTTACTAATTTGTTCTATCTGTGATAAATATTTAATATTTGTACCTTTATTGCTAACATATAATTTTTCACCTTTTTTCATTCTAAGTACAGTACTTATATGTTTTGCATCTTGATCATATATTCTAGCAGTATTATTTTCAATTTGATTATTTTCTACAAAAAAATTATGCATTTTATGATATTCCCCATTCTTCCTCTATATCAGAAATTACACCATTTATTTTTTTATTTTCATTTTGTACCATGTTTTGTTGATATTCAGTTTCATTCTTTATTGACTTTACTGGAGCTGCATTATCATACACAAGCTGTCTCACTGTTACTCCTACTATAATAACGAACATTACGACTGTAATTATTAATACAGCTAAAGTTATTCCTTTTTCATCTTTCATTTTTTTATCCTTTCAAATATTCTTTGTTAAAATAATATCATATTGTAAACTCTTTATTCAAGTATTTAAAATAATTCTTTTAAAATTTTTCAAAATATAGTTGACATTTTAAAAATAATTTAGTATACTAAATAAGTCACAGGAAATCAAAATTGTTGAAATATTCAATTTGGTTTACATTTTAATGAAATGGTCGCTTAGCTCAGCTGGTAGAGCATCTGCCTTACAAGCAGGGGGTCATAGGTTCGAGCCCTATAGCGACCACCATTTATGGCCCGGTAGTTCAGTTGGTTAGAACGCTAGCCTGTCACGCTAGAGGTCGACGGTTCGAGCCCGTTTCGGGTCGCCATTTTTTTATTTATAAGTATTTTTAATTTGGCTTCATAGCTCAGTTGGTAGAGCAGAGGACTGAAAATCCTTGTGTCACTGGTTCAATTCCAGTTGAAGCCACCAAGTTTTTTATAAAATTTTTAGTAACATCTAAAAAAATATCTAAAAAATTGAGGTAGTTAATTTTAAGCATTTACTACTTCTTTTTTTGTGCTAAATACATTTGCACCATTCTTCAGAAGAATATTTCCTTTTATAGCTTGTATTTTTATTGACTTCCATTTTGTTCCCCATTTACTATCTTTTGATTTAATATGGAGTTTAATTATCTTACTACTATTAAGTAGTAATTGCAATGATGACGGCAATAACGACAAATACTGGAAATAGTCAAAACTAGGTAGTCCGACAATTACCTAGTTTTTTGCATAAATTTTGCAGAGAATAAAAAATATTACAGAAATATTAATTTTTTATTACAATTATAAAGAATATTGAAACAAAACATATTTTATGCGATAATATAATAGAAAATATATTTAAGAATAGATATAACTACTTATAGTCTGAAAGGAGGATTTTATATGGAGATGACCAGAGAGAATGCACGCGAAGTTTGGATTGGAGGAACAATTGACCAATGTGCTGAAGAATTATTAAAATACAAAGAAAGAGGTGAATCAGTTGTTTTGAATTTTAATGGGCATAAAATATATTCTTGTGATATTACTTCTGTAGATTATGCGTACCAAGAAGTCTTTGGAATGACAAAAGAGGCTACCGAAAAAAAATGGGAAGAAGATAGAAAAAAATATGAACAAGAAAGAGCCGAAAGAAGGGCAAAGGCTATTGAAAAAACAAAAGCTAATCTGCCAAAATGGATAGAATCTCTAAAAGAAATAAAAACAGAAGAACTTGATGAAAGAACTTTTTATGAACAAGTATTGAGTGTTGTAAAACAAATGGATGATGTTTCATTTACAGCAGAAACATTAAGAGAATTTAGAGCAGCCTTAGAAGAAATTGGATGTATGGATTATAATGATTGGAAAAGCCAAAAAGAATTATCTGGAGAAATTATAGAAGATGGAACTATTGAAGATGGAATTGATAAAGCAGATATTGGAACAGCTGTATCATTTATATCTCAATTTTTCTCTGACTATGATAATGCTAATGGTTCTGTATCACGAATGCTAGATGGCGGAGAGGAATATGGATGGGTTCAACAATGGTTAAAAAATAGTCAAGAAAAAAATCAAAACAAACAAAATATTCCTTATTATCAAGTAGCAAAGCAAGCTCTAATGAATTGGAATGGATTATCTGAAGAAGAAGCAAAAAAAGTTATTTCTTCTCAATCATTTGATGAGATTGAATCACAAGTATATGCTAAAGGTTCTATGGATTATGCAGTTGAAGGAATAAAAGTTTCTGCTGGCTTATCAGATAAAGATGCAGAAGAATTATCAACTTTTATTTATGAAGGTGGACAAAGTAAAGTTATTGATAATTGGAAAAAAATGATAGAATTGCAAGACTCAAGTTTAGGTATGGAAGGTGCATATAATACCAAACATAATAAAGAAATGTTTAATAATCTTATTATGGATACATTATTCCATGTTCATGATGGTTGGGTTCAAGATAATGTGAAAAAATTTAATGCTAGAGAGAAAAAACATCAACACATGCCAAGCGAATTGATAGGATGGAAAGAAGCAAAAGCAGATTTGTTATTTGTTAGACCAATATTTGAGGCAGCAGGAATTGAAGTTAATGAAGAAGAATTAGAACAGGTATATAATGGTAGAGTAAAAGATTTCTTCTTAAATAGAGGAATTAAAACAGCTAGAAATTTATCTGATTCTATAACACAAGGAGAAGAATTTTATCCAGCTTTAAAAGGGTACGGAGAAATATTGACAATAATAAATGATCCTGAATATGTTGATGAAAAAATTATTCCAGCAATTGAGCAACAAGGAATTGGAAATATTGAAGAAGTAAGAAGAAATATAGTTTCTCAAATAATAAGTAATCCAGTACCTGAAGATGTGGAAAGATTATCAGATGAAGAAAAAAGTATAGTTGAACAAGCCGTAGGACAAGAGATATCTACATTAACTGCACAAAGAGATGAATTACAACAAAAAAATTCTATAGTTCAAAGAATTATGGTTTTGGCAAATAGAAGAAAATCTATCAAGAAAGAAATTTCTATAGAAGAACAAAGAAAATCAGAGAATTTACATGAATTTGATAATTAAGGAGATGAGTATGAATAGTAATTTACCAGTTAAACAAGATAATAGTTTATTTAGAAGAATAAAAAATTTTTTTAGAAAGATATTCTTTAAAGATAAAATAGAAAATTATTATGAAGAAAAAAATGAGGTTCAACCTAAAATTGAGAAAAATGATAATATAAAAAATCAGTTTCAAGAGAGTATAAAGGTCGAAAAAAAATATGATTATATAGATGAAATGAAAAGAGAAGAATTTTTAGATAAATTAGAAAGTAATCCTAAATTACTGTATGATTTACCTATTGAAAAATTAAAAAAATTAGAAACTTACTATGGAGAATCTATAAAAAAACAAGAAGAAAAACTTGCTAAACTTAAGAATGCAAGCTAATAAAACGAATATTAAGAATTGGCTTAAACTTTTAATAAATAAAACACTAGCCGTGTTCTCTAAATTGAGAAACACGGCTTTTATTTTTTACTTTTATTATTTTAATATTTCAATAGCTTTCTTTATAGATTTATCATTTTCTAAGTCTAATTCTCCTTCAAATACTTCATCATCTTCTACTTCAACATCTGGTGTTATTCCTTTTCCATTTATTTCGTTATGGTTTGGTGTAAAGTATTCTTCTGTTGTTAACTTTATTCCGCTTCCATCTGATAATCCATATAGTGTTTGTATTACTCCTTTACCAAATGTTGAACAACCAACTACTTTTACATTATCAGCTAATTCTTTTAATGCACCTGTTAAAATTTCTGAAGCACTTGCTGAAAATTGATTTACTAACAATACTGTATTCATTTTTATTTTTTTGTCTCTTATTGCTTTTGTAGTATATTCTTTTCCTGACTTTTCTCTTTCTATTAAAAGAGCTTCTCCTTTATCTGTAAATAAATCTGCTATGTCAACTGCTTCTGTAACAATTCCTCCACTATTTGTACGTACATCTACAATTAGTGATTTTGCACCATCTTCTACTAACTTATCATAAGCTTCTTCAAATTGTTCAGCTACTTTTTCTCCATCAAATGTTGATATATAAATATATCCTATATTTTTATTAATCATTTGTGATGTAACTCTAACCATATCAACATAGCTTCTATCTATTTCAAATTCTAGTATTTCATCTTCTTTGTTTTCATTTGTTCTTCTTACTTTAATTTTTGCCTTTGTTCCAATTTTACCTTTTATTCTATTTGGAACATTATCAAAGTCATCGGCTGTACATATAGTTCCATCAACTTCAAGTAATACATCTCCAGCTTTTAATCCTGCTTTTTCTGCTGGTGAATTTTCTATTGGTCTATAAACTTCAACTTCATTTGTGTCATAATTAGCTATAATTTCAACTCCTATACCTACAAATGAACCTAATGTATTAGTATAATAATCTTCCATTTCGTCTGGTGAATAATATTCTGAGTATGGATCTCCTAATCCTGCAACATAACCTTTTATAGCTCCTTCTAACATTTTATTATCATCAATCTCATTTCCTACATAGGTCTCATCAATCTTCTTTGATATAACATCCAATTTGGTCATTAGTTTATCTGATTCAAAGGCTGTTCCCAGAAGCGAATTTAAACCTTCATTTCCAGTTTTTCCATACAACCATAAAAGTGTGATTGAGAATGTTACTACTGCCGTAATAATAATTGTCATTATAATTCTTGATTTTTGATTTTTTTTCATTTTTTTATTCCTTTCTTTTAAATAATTTTAATTACTCCTCATTTGATAAGTATTTTTTTGGGTTGACTGCTACTCCATTTTCTCTTACTTCAAAGTGTAAATGTGGTCCAGTTGAGTTTCCAGTAGAACCAACTTCCATAATTATATCCCCTTGTTTTACTGTATCTCCAACATTTCTAAGTAACTTGCTACCATGGCCATATAATGTTACTATCTTTATTCCATCTTGATTTAGCCCATGGTCTATCATAACCATATTTCCATATCCACCTGTATTATATGCTGAATAGATTATAATTCCATCTGCTGCTGCATAAATTGGATCACTCATTCTTCCTCCAATATCTATTCCATCATGATTTTTCATAATACCTTGTATTGGATGAAGTCTATCTCCATATTGTGATGTTATATATGATGTTTCATATGTTGGCCATATCATTATTCCACCTGAATATGATAGTTCATATGTTGAAGTCCATATTGCATTTTGTATTAAATTTTCTAATTCTTCTTGTTGCTTTAAATATGCATCTATTTCTGATTTTAATTTTTGTTCACTTTCTGTTAGACTCAATTTTTGATTTTCTACTATGGTTTTTGTATTTGTTAATACAACTGTCTGTTCTTCCGCTTCTGCTTTTATGAGCTTCATATTAGCTTTTTGTTCTTTTAACTCATTTGACGTTTTTACAATTTTTTTCTTTTGTTCTGATAATTTATTAAGTTCTTTTGAATCATATTCAACTATTGTTTTTATTATATAGTATCTTGATATAAAATCAATTATATCACTTGAATGTAATAATACATCTAGATATGTTGTTGAACCACTTTTATATAATGTAACTAATCTTTTCTTTAATAAGTCATTCTTTGTATCATATTGTGATTGAATTTCATCTAATTCTTTTTGGGTTTCATTTACCTTATTTTGAATATCCTGATAATCTGCATTTACTTTATCTAGTTTTTCTTGATATTCTGCAATTTTACTTTCTAAATTTTGTATTTGCATAAGTGATGTTGTTAAAGCATCTTCTACATACTGTAACTTTTCTTTCGCTTTATCTAAGTTTTCCTTAACAATTTTTTGTTGTTCTTGGAGTGATAGTACTCTATTTGAATAAGTAGTTTCATTTGCTTCGTTTACTTCATTTTCATCTGCAAAGGAAGTGTTTACGAAAAGAAAGAATATTAAAGATATGAGAATTAAACTTATACATTTATTTTTAACTTTAGTATCGCACATCATTCCTCCTTTTCATATTATTTTTATTCTACATAAATTTATTCAATAATTTCAAGAGTTATTCATTTTTTGTAAGGACACTAAAACAAACTAATGTCGTGTCCTTACTTTTATACTTTAAATAAATTTATTTATGTTATAGAAACATAATTTAATGGGTCTACTCTATATCCTGAACCACTTCCTCCTGCTCTAACTTCAAAATGTAAGTGTGGTCCTGTTGTTATTCCTGTATTTCCAGTTACACCAATTTGTTGTCCTCTTGATACTGTTTGTCCTACTCTTACATAGATTTGAGATAAATGTCCATATGCTGTATATAATTGTCCTCTTGCACTATGCCAAATCATTATAAAGTTACCATATCCTGATACAACTCCTGCAGTAACAACTGTTCCTGATTCTGCTGCATATAGTGGTTGATATGAAACTCCTATATCTATTGCTCCATGATTAGTTGATGCTCCAGCTGTTGGTTGTCTTCTTGGTCCAAAATATGATGTTATATATGCATATCTAGCATATTGACTTGGAAGTGGCCAACCTAGGTTGCCTGCTGAATTATCAACCCATCCTCCGCTTGTATTTACTCCTTGATTAGCTAATTGTCTTTGTATTTCTTCTTCGCCTCTTCTAATAGCTGCTTGGAATTCTGATATTTTTCTTTCTTTTGCCTTTTCTTCTTCTGTTAATGATGCTATCTTACTTTCTTTAGCATTTTGCATTGCAGTTAGTTCAACGTTTTTAGCATCTTTTTGAGCTTTAACACTATCTACTTGTTTTTTCTTTTCTTCTAGGTCTGCTTTAGCTTGTTCTATTTCCTTCTTCTCATCTGTTACTTTATTTATTAACTTAGTATCAGCATCTGCTATTTGCTCTAATGCATCAAATGATGCAAGCATATCCATATAGCTTGTTGCTCCCAATAAAACATCTAAATAGCTTAGTCCACCGTTTTTATATAATGAAACTAATCTCTTTTTTAGAAGTTCTTGTTTTTCTTCTAATTCTTTTTGTTTTTGTTCTATTTCTTCTTGCTTTTGCTCAATAGCACTATTTAATTCGTTTAACTGTCCTTCTAATGCCATTATTTCATTATTTAAAGTGCTTAGTTGCTCATTTATCTTTTCTAATTCGCTTTTCTCATTTGCTTTTTCTTGTGAAATTTTATCTTTTTCTTGCTGAGCTTGATTTACTTCACTTTTCCATTGATTTATGTCAGATTGAGTTACCGCTAAACTTACATTTGCAAAATATGTACCTATAAACAGTATTATAGTCATAATTGATATAATCTTGCTTTTCATATGTACCTCCATAAAATTTTTAGATTTTACTCTAAACTTTTAAGTATTTTCTCATTGAAATTATACTTCCAACAATTCCTATTCCTGTTCCTAATACTAAATAAACTATTAGTAATCTTAAGAATATATCTTTGAAACTATATAGTGTCATGTTAATTATTTGTATTACTGATGATGATAAGATTCCATTTATTGCTGAGTTATATGCTAGTCCTACTATTGCTAAAGTAATGAGTGCTGATACAACTCCTATTATGATACCTTCTACTATAAATGGTCCTCTTATGAAACCATTTGTTGCACCTACATATTTCATAATTGATATTTCTCTTCTTCTTGCATAAACTGTTAGCTTTATTGTATATGAGATTATGAATATTGAAATTACTACCAAAATTATAAGTAATGCTATAGTTGCCATTTGTATTCCATTTGCTACTGTTGCTAATGAAGACATTGTGTCATCCCTTGCTGTAATTTCTTCAACTCCTTTTATTTGCATAATTTGCTCTTGAACTTGTGTATTTAAGGTTAAGTCTGTTAATGTAACAAAATATGAATCAGGGAATGGGTTATCACTTTCATATTCTTCTAATATTTCTAAGTTTCCACCCAATCTTTCCTTTATTGATGCTAAAGCATCTTCTTGTGAGTAAAATGTTATCTGATTAACTCCATCTATGCTTCTTATCTCTGTTTCCATATTAGATATTTCATCTTCTGTTGCATCATCTGAAATTATTACTCTCATTCCTTGTTGACTTTCAACCTGTTTCATAATAAAGTTAATATTTTCACCTATTAGATAAAATACACCAAATATAAACATTGTTGCACACATAATGATTATAGAAGCACTTGTCATTTTCTTTTGTTTTGCTACACTTCTAAAACCTTCTCCAATTAAATATCCAAAACTATTATATTTCACCGTCATACCCACCTTTTTCATCACGTATAATATTACCTTGGTCTATACGAATAACTCTTTTATTCATTTTATCAACTATATCTTTTGCATGTGTTGCAACAACTACAGTTGTTCCTCTTAGATTTATATCATTTAATAATTCCATTATGCCCCATGCAGTATTTGGGTCTAAGTTTCCTGTTGGCTCATCTGCAATTAACATTGATGGATTATTTACTATGGCTCTTGCTAATGCTACTCTTTGTTGTTCTCCTCCTGATAGTTCATTTGGATAAACATTTGCTTTATCTTTAAGTCCTACTTGTGATAGTACCATTGGTACTTGTCTTCTAATATGCTTTGGTGTTGCTCTTACAACGTGCATAGCAAATGCAACATTTTCATAAACCGTTTTATCAGGTAATAATCTAAAGTCTTGAAAAACAATTCCCATACTTCTTCTTAAATATGGAATCCTACTTGGTTTTAAAAATGTTGTATCTTTTCCATTTATAATTATGTTTCCTGAGGTTGGTTCTTCTTCCTTTAATATCAATTTTATTATTGTTGACTTTCCTGAACCTGAACTACCTACTAGAAAAGCAAATTCACCTTTTTCTATTGTAAAATTAGCATTATGAACGGCTTCTAAGCCACTTGTATATGCTTTGCTTACATTTCTAAATTCAATCATTATTGTTCTTCCTTTTTTGATTTTATAGTTATCATTCACATCATATCAATAAATAAATATATTTTCAAGTCTTATTTTGAATTTTTTAAGGTAATTTGGGGTATTTTTGTAAAATAAAGTAAAAATAAAAAAGCCTAAACTCTTTTATTTGTTTAAGCTTTCTTAATCTTGATTTTTTATTATTACAATAATTTTAAATATTAGTTACATTTTAATGTAGTTGCTGAATTATTTTTTCTAATTTACTTTTTAATAATGGCAAATCTTCCTTGACAATATCCCATATAAAATTTAATTTTATTCCTTCATAATCATGAACTATTTTGTTTCTTAGGCTTTTAATAATAATCCACTCTACATCAGGATATTTTTCAATAGTTTCTTTGCTTATATTTTTAACTAATTCACCAATTTGACTTATAGCAAAAATTGTAGCATCAACTTTTTCATCATTTTTTATGAATTTCTCATAATCACAACCTTCTGTGTATTTTAATGCTTTATTTATATATTCTATCATCTTTTTTATAGAAATATATTCCTTATTTTTCATATACCACTACTCCTGTTCTTTTTATTTCTTCTTCTATCTGTGAACCTGTCATTATTTCGTACTTTTCAAATCCATCAACTTCCTTTTGAAGTTTTTCCTGTATTTCACAAATTATTTTTAATAATGCAAAACCTTTTAACTTTGATTTCGTATCTATAATTAAGTCCACATCACTTTTTTTAGTAGCTTGATTTTTTGCATATGAGCCAAACAAAATTACTTGATAAACTGGTTTATCTTTTAATATCTTTTCTAACTCAATTTTTATTTCATCAATTGTATATATTTTTTCACTCATATTCTACCTCCTCAAATAACAATCAGTTTTTTATCTGATTTTGTTAATACTTCTGATGTCATCTTATTTACTAAAATTGTATCTTCTATTCTTATTCCTAGTTTACCCGGAAGATAAATACCAGGCTCATTAGTAACTACCATATTTTCCTTTAGAGTAAAGCATGATCTTGTACTTAATATTGGAATCTCGTGTACATCAAGTCCTACACCATGTCCTAGAGCGTGTATCATTGTATGATTTCTATTATTAAATTCACTTTCTAAGCTTTTAGCTATTAGCTTTCCTTCCGCATTGTCTTTAATTTTACTTGTTGCTCTAGTTTGACATCCTAATATAAAATTATATAAGTTTTTTGTTTCTTCATCCACTTCACCAACAAATATTGTCCTTGTCATATCACTGCAGTATCCTTTATATTTCGCTCCAAAGTCTATTACTATAATGTCTTTACTTTCTATTTTTCTATCTGTTGGCACAGCATGTGGTTTTGATGAATTTTCTCCACTTGCAACTATTGTTTCAAAAGCCACTCCATCAGCACCATTTTTTATAAAATACTTTTCTATCTCTAAAGCGATTTCTTTTTCTGTCATCCCTACTTTAATAAAATCTTGTAAATATCTAAAACAATTATCTGTTATTTCACAAGCTTTTCGTATTTTTGAGATTTCATCATCGTCTTTAATCATTCTCATATTTTCAATTAAATTATTGGTTTCTACTGTTTCTTTTAGTCTAAATTTTCTAACATAGTTTTGATATTTTGCATAAGTTACGTAGTTTTCTTCGATTCCTATTTTTGAACATTCAGAAAAAAAGCCTAAATAATCATCTTCTGAAACACTTATTCCATCATAAACAATTATCTCATCACCAATAGTAATGTTATTGTTTACCTCTTCAATATATCTAGCATCTGTTATTAAAACATTTTCTTTATTTGTTATCAAAAACATTCCTTCTGCATTTGTTCCAGTTAGATATCTGATATTAACAGGATTTGTTACAATCATTCCATCAATATCTATTAATTTCATTTTTTCTCTTAGACTTCTAATTTTATAGTTCATAAAAAATCATTCCCTTTATTTAAACTTTATACATTCCTAATGTAAATATCTTTAGTAATATGAATAACATTACATTATGTGGTACAAATATAACCAAAAATGTTGCTAATACTATAAATGGTCCAAATGGTATATATTCGCTTGATTTTTTTCTTCTTGTTATCAATAAAATTAAGCTTATAATTGCTCCTAATAAAAAAGATATTACTGCAATCATAATTGTACTTGTAAGTCCAAAAGTAAGTCCTAATGCTCCCATTAGTTTTACATCTCCAAAGCCCATCGCCTCTTTTCCTGCTATTGCTCCACCAATTAATGTTATTAGCAAGAATATTCCAGCACCTGCTACCATTCCTAAAATTCTATCTACAAAAACATTTAAACTTGATAATCCAGAAATAAATGTAAATACTAAAGAAACTTCAAACATTGTAAGTGTTAATCTGTTTGGTATTATTTGTTTTCTATAATCTATTGCAAATACTGCTATTAATAATGGTGTTAATATTAAATATTCTATGAGTTTTACTTGCCAACCAATAAAATACAATAGTAAGACATAAATTATACAAGTAGAAAATAGTACCTTACAATTTATTCTCATATGTGGTAAATATGTTGTAAAAAATTCCTTGCAAAATACTTTCTCATGATTTTCTAATCTTGCATTCGCCCAGTTCATAACTTGCCCTACTGCAAGTCCTAATAATCCTATGAAAAAATAATATAAAATATGAATATCGTTTATGTACATTTCTTCCTCCTAATTCTTCTTTTGTTTTTCCAAAAATATTTTTTCTATTTTTCTTTTAATAGCTCCTAATTTAGTTTTCTCTCCAGAGATTGGTGTTGTTAATATTGAAAACATCTTCATTCTATTAGCTCCTATTACATCTGTAAAAAGCTGATCTCCAATTTCTGCTATGTTTTCTTCTTTTTCTTGCAATATATTTACTGCTTTTTTTAGTCCTCTTTTTAGTGGTTTTGTAGAGAAATATATATATGGTACATTTAACATTTCAGCGACTTTGCCAACTTTTTTCTTTTTAATACTATTAGATGCAATGCATATTTTTATTTTCTCTTTTTTTAATTCTTCTACCCAATTTTCTATATTTTCTAATGGCTCTTTATCCAAATTTATTAAAGTATTATCAACATCTAAAATAACTGCTTTAATATTATTTTCTTTCAAAAATTTTGTAGTTATATCAGTAATTTTTTCAAATCGTGCTTTTGGTTTTAACATACTTTTATTGTATGATATTAATCATACGTCCTCCCTTGTTATTTATGGTTATATTATATTGATAAAAAGAATATATGTCAAGAAATTTATACCTAAAAATAGCATCTGTTGAAGTATTTATGTAAAGTAAATATTTTATTTTATTTTAAGATAGCATTCTTCTTTTATAAATTTTTTTATATCATTGCTTCTTTTTCCTTCATAATAACTTATCAATAGATTTTTAAAATACTCTGTTTTCTCACTAGGTACTACTATAAGACCTTTTCCATGTGATATTAAATAATGATTTATAAATATAATGGCTGTTCTTTTATTTCCATCAATAAATATTTGTTTTTTCATTATATACAATAACAATTCTATTGTTTTATCAACATCACTTTTTTTTGATTTAAAAATTTCTTCTAATTCTTCTTTAATAACACTCTCTATTGGTATTTCAGGTGTCCATTTTGTTCCTCCAATAGTAACTGGCACATTTCTTATTTTCCCAGCAGTATAGTAGAAACCTTCTTCTACCAATCTATTTATTTCACATAATAAAGCAAAATTTGTTTCAGACAAGACAACATTTTTATTTAATATAAATTCCCATGCATGTTTTAAGTTTACAATTTTCATAACATCTTCTGATGTCATATTGTTAACTTTTCCACCTTCAATAATGCTTTCTGTATCAGCAAATGTAGTTGCAACACCTTCTAAGACGGCTTGTTTATATATTGTATCAGCTAAATGTCTTTTTGCAAAGTCAATGTTTAGTTGCACTTTAGGTCCTAGTTCCTCTTCAACATAATTTAATTCTTTTAACTTCTTATTTATATCTTTTATTTTCTTTTTTAGCTCTTTTGCTTTTATACTATTATTTAATATTAAGTTATAAAGTTCTTCTGAATATTCTCCAACATATTTAGTTAAACTTAATCCATCTTCTCTATAATGAACATATATGTATTTATTGTACTTATTTTCTCTTATTTCAACAGCTCCATAGTTTAAATTTTTTAATTCTTGTTCCAATAATTGTTTTTCCTGTAAAAGAGCCATAATTTCATTTTTATCTTCCATCGATACCTCCTATATATGTGAAACATTTTTAGAGTTTTTATTTATTTTTGTTTCACATTTATATTATACCACAAAAATAAAAAATGTGAAACATTTTTAATCTTTTTTCTTAATTTTGTTTCACATTTTATTGTGAATAAATTTACTTACTTTTATTGACATTGTGAATATTTTTTGATACAATACATATAATATATTATAAGTAATTCGGTAACATGTCAATAGAAAAATAAAAAATTCTCAAAAATTTTTTTGAGAAAAAAGGGTACACTTAAT
>CANRBH010000026.1 GCA_947628825.1 uncultured Clostridia bacterium
ACTTCTGGACTTTCTACTAATACTTTTCTTATTCCTGCTGTCATAGCTAATCTTAAATCTGTATCTACATTTATTTTTGAAACTCCCCTTTTGCTCGCTTCATGTAACATTTCATCTGGTACACCTTTAGCACCTGGCATATTTCCTCCAAAATTATTACACATTTCTACATATTCTGGTATTACAGTAGAAGCTCCATGCAAAACTATTGGTGTAACAGGAATTAGCTCTTTTACTTTTTCTAAAATGTCAAAACGTAGTTTTGCTTCTCCTTTAAATTTATATGCTCCATGGCTTGTTCCTATAGCAATTGCTAATGAATCACAATTAGTTCTTTGTACAAATTCCAATGCTTGAGCTGGATCAGTATACATACTGTCTTTTTCTGACACATTTACATCATCTTCAATTCCAGCAAGCTTTCCAAGTTCTGCTTCAACTACGACTCCTCTTTCGTGAGCATAATCAACAACCTGTTTTGTAAGTTCAATATTTTTTTCAAAATCATATTTTGAACCATCAAACATTACAGATGTATAACCACTGTCTATACATAATTTACATGTTTCAAAGTCTGGGCCATGATCTAAATGAAGTGCAACTGGAACATCATGCTCTTCTAATCCAGCTGAAATCATATGTTTTAAATAAGGTATTCTAGCATATTTTAATGCACTTGATGATGTTTGTAATATTACAGGAGAATTCTCCTCAGCAGCTACATCAAGTATTGCTTGAACAAATTCCATATTATTTATATTAAAAGCTCCTATTGCAAATTTTTCTTCGATTGATTTTTTTAACATTTCTTTAGTTGTTACTAATGACATATTATTACCTCCTATTATTATTATGAGCTTATTATATTTCTATAATTCTTTAATGTCAATTTTTTTATTGTGTTTTTTATAGAATTTTACATTGCAATATTAAATGAACATATTTTGATAAAAAAATAAAAAAGAAAAAAGTCAATATATAATTGACCTTTTCTTCTAGCATAGATATCTTTGTTTCATTTTTTAAACTTTTTTCCATAATGTATCTAAACCATCATCTTCAATAACTTTTTTCTCTAGTTTTTCTATACTATCCTTTGGTTCTTTTTTAGATTTTTTGCTCTTTTTCTTGTGGTCTACTTCTATTCTATCTACCCAAAGGAATGATAGGAATGAAATAAATGTAAATATTTCATCAACTAGTATGCAAATAGCTAATGTTCTAATAACTTCTCCAGATGCATTTGCAAGTTCTATTGTATGACCTACTAATAATGTTACAAAAGAAAGTAACATAATACAAGCAACTGTATTTGATTTGTTGTTTCTTGCTAAGTACAAGCATAATAAGAATAATGCTATAGCTGCTACTAAATAAAATGGTTGTGTAAAATCAATAACTGGCATAATTATTTCCTCCTTTGTTAATCTATAAATATAATACAATATTTATTTACATTTTTCAATATTTTTTTTGTTAATTTTATATTACATTATTATTACAATTTTAATTATCATATTTTAATGAGAAATTTAAGATGTTATGCAAATTTCTTTTCAATTAAATCAGCTAATTCTCTTGCTTTTTTTGTAATATACTCTTGATTTTCTCCCTCAATCATTACTCTTACAAGAGGTTCTGTTCCTGATGGTCTTATTAGGACTCTACCATTTCCAGAAAATTCACTTTCTAATTTTTCTATTTCAGATTTAATTTCATCATCTTTTTCATAATCCATCTTTTTATCATTTGATACTTTTGCATTTATTAGAACTTGAGGATATATCTTAATAATTTTTGCTAATTCTGATACAGATTGTTTTTTTTCTAAAGCAACCATTAAAAGCATTAGAGATGTAAGTATTCCATCGCCTGTTGGATTATAATCTAGGAATATAATATGTCCTGATTGTTCTCCACCCATATTATAATCATTTTTAAGCATTTCTTCTAAAACATATCTATCTCCAACTTTTGTTTCTTTAAATGTAATATCATTTTCTTTGCAGAATTTTTTAAATCCAAGATTACTCATTACAGTTGCAACTATTGTGTTATTTTTTAATTTTCCTTTTTCTTTTAAGTATTTTCCTACTATTGCAAGTATAATATCTCCATCAACTTCATTTCCATTTTCATCTATTGCTAAACATCTGTCTCCATCACCATCATATGCGATTCCTAAGTTACATTTATTAGCAACAACAAATTTTTTAAGCATATCTAAATGTGTAGATCCACAATTTGAGTTTATGTTTACTCCATTTGGTGTGTTATTTATTATATAATGTTTTATTCCAAGTGCTGTATAAACTTTATCTGCAATTACAGATGTTGCTCCATTTGCAGTATCTATTGCTACTACAAAATTTTCTTTATCTAAATCTTCAAATGTGTCTTCAAATGTTTTTCTAAAGAAATATAAATATTCGTCAAGTAAATCTTCTCTAATTTCTGCAACACCTATTTTATTGCTTTGTGCAGTTAATTCTTCTATTTTTCCTGATTCTAAAACTTCTTCTATTTCTTCTTCTAAACTATCTGGTATTTTCATTCCTTTATTACTAAAATATTTTACTCCATTAAAATCATATGTATTATGTGAAGCTGATATAACAACACTTGCATCTGCTTTTAATTTTTTTGTTAAATATGCAACACCCGGAGTTGGTATTACTCCTAATGACTTAACATTTGCACCATAACTTAAAAATCCTGCTGTCATTGCACTTTCAATAAGTGTACCTGATATTCTTGTATCTCTACCAATTAGTATAGTAGGAGCTTCTCCTGAATGTTTTGCAAGAACATAAGCTCCTGCTTTAGCAACTTTATATACAAGAGATGGTGTAAGCTCTGTATTTGCTATTCTTCTAATTCCATCTGTTCCAAAATATTTCATATCTTCCTCCTTAAGATTTGTATAATCTACTTTTTTATTTGCTCTCTAAAACTTAATATATAAACCAATTTTACTTATTTACTTTTTTATTTTTAAATCTATTTGTTAATGCTTTTACTAAATTATAATTATTAGCCATGCTATACAAAATAGCTATTACTAATGATATAATATTCAATATCCAATAAAGTGGTGTTGGAATGAATTTCATAAATTTAGTATAATAGCAAAAGCAAATTATTGCAAGTATTATTAGTGGGCCTGTAAATCTTAATTCTTTTAGTCTAATATATTTTCTTAATTTATTTTTTCTATAATAATATATAATTAAGTCTGCAACTAAAGTTGAAATACATGCTGCATAAATTCCAATTGTTTTTACTAATAATAAATCGATTACTAAATTTATTAAAGCAGCTCCAATAGTTGTTGTTCCCATTATTTTTGTGTCTTTGTATGCTGAAAATATTCCTCCAAAATAACTTGATAAATTAGAGTAATATGTAGCAATCATAATTATTGGTATATATATGTATGCTTCTTCATAGGCTTCATTTATCAGTATTGGAAATGCAAAAGGCATTACTGCTATTAAACATATTGTTACTGCAAATAAAAGTCTTTTCATATCATGATATATACTATTATAATGTGCACTTTTATTTTCTTCTTTTGTTATTCTAGCTGCTGACTCCTTCCAAGCTGTATAAAAATATCCATAAATGACACTTATTATATTTGGAAACTTGCTTGCCATTGCGTATATACCATTTGCAGCACTTCCTATTATCTGTGTTAAAATAATTCTATCAGACATATTTATTATATTCCATGAAATGCTATTTGGTACAAGTGGTACAGAATATCTTATCATTTCTTTCATTGTTTTTTTATTGTATTTTCCAAAATAATCCCATAGCTTAAGCATTGAAAATATTACTACTGCTGTTGTGATATTTGCTATTGTATTAGCCCATAATAGTCCTTCTGCCCCTGCTTTTAGTCCTAATATAAATATAATATTTAATATAATTGTTCCAATTCCTAATATAAAATTAGAAAGTGAGTATAATTTTATTTTACTTAGTCCTCTTGCTAGCGCATTACTTAGTCCTATAAAAATATTTGAAACTACAAACATTATAAAAGCAAATATAAGTGTGCCTTCGTATCCAGTTAAATTAAGTATTATTATTGCTAATGGTATAAATACTATTGTTCCAAACAGTGTATATATGATAGTTTGACTTATTATTCTCTTTTCTTCATTTTTATTTACTGCATCTATTAAGAATCTAAACATTGATTCTTCCATAAGTAGTGTAATAACCGGACATAAAAAAAGTGAAAGAGTACATATAAGATCATATGTTCCATATTCTGAAGGTGATAGCTTAGATGTATAAAGTGGTAGTAATAAATATGAAATTATTTGAGTACTAAGTTTTCCTATCGCAATAATAACTGTATTTTTTATTAATTGCTTCTTTTGATTCATTCTTATTAGCTTATGTCAGCCTTTAAGACTAGCATATTCTCCCTTCTCTACAAATAAATCTACTAAAAATTTACTTTATTAGTTCATCAATTTCTGTATGCAAACTTTTAATAAATTTTTCTTTATTACTTTTATATTTTTTTGGAGTAAATTCTTTATTAAGTAAATCTGGTAAATCATCAAAATTTTCAAGTGCTAGAATGTATTTATCTTTTGAAAATATATCTAAAATTTGCTCTTGGTGGTTATTTACATGTTCTTGATATTCTTTTTTTCTAGCAGCTACAATCATCTTTTTATTTAATTTTAATCCATAAATTATTGTTCCAACTCCTGCATGAGTTATAATAACTCTTGCTTCTTTCATATATTTATCGAATTCTTCAGGTGTTAAATATTTATGTATTTCCATTTTTTTTGATTCAAATTCTGTTGAACCAACCTGAGCAATAATTTTTTCTTTTATTTCTAATTTTTCAACAGCTTCAAGCAATCTTTTAAATTGCTTATCCTGTGTTCCTAATGTTACAAAAATCAATATATCCACCCCCAGCATTTTGCTTTAGGATATAGTTTTTTCATTTCTTCCCATTGAACAACAAATGTATCTGCTATTGGATAAACTAATCTTCCAGCTAAAGTTTTGGTTGTTACATTTGCAAAAGTTTCAATCCATATTACCTTTGCTCCAAAAATCTTAGCAATATAGCACATTGGAACAGCAGTATGAGTTCCAGTAGTGACAATTACTTTTGGTCTTATTTTTATAAATAAATATAAACTAATAAAAAAGTTTATCAATAATATAAAAAAATATCTAATAGGAGTTCTTCTTGTTCCATATATTAAAAAATGTGCTCTATCTCCATATTTTTCCTTTATATCAATACTTGCATCTGTTTTTTCCGTAACTACTGAATAATCATAACTTTCAAAATCTAACTGACATAATTCACTTAAGTGTCCACCCATACTTGATATAAACATTACTTTTGTCATTTATAATTTTCCCTTCAATTACATTTTATCTGGTACTTCTATTCCTAAAAGTTTTAATGAATTTTCTAATGTTATTTTTGTCATATAAGTTAAATATAATCTTGCATTTGTTAATTGTTTATCATCACTTATAATCTTGTTTTGATTATAAAAAATGCTATATGCTTTTGCTACATCAATACTGTATCTTGCAATTATAGATGGTTCATTTTTATCCATGCTGTTTACAATAATTTGGTCAAAATTTTCAATTAACTTTATAAGTTTTATACTTAATTCATCTGTTAGTACATCAAATTTAACATCATTTATATCTGGAGTATATCCTGCTTTTTCAAGAACACTTTTAGTTCTAACTGTCATATATTGCACATAAGGTCCTGTTTCTCCATTAAAATTAACAGCTTCATTTAAGTCAAATACCTGATTTTTAATTCTTGATTCTTTTAAATCATCAAATATAACTGCTCCGATTCCAACTTGTTTTGCAACTTGTTCTTTATTTTCTATACTTCTATCAGCTATTATCTCTCTTGCCTTAGATATAGCTTCATTTAATAGATCTTCAACTTTTACAAAATTACCTTTTCTAGTTGACATTCTTCCTTCTGGAAGAATAATCATTCCATAGCTTACATGTACTAGTCCTTTTGTGTATTTTTCATCTAAGTCTAAACATTTAGCAACTTCGAATATTTGTTTAAAATGTAAATTTTGTTCTTCTCCAACAACATATATACATTTATCAAAATCATAAGTTCTTGCTCTGTAAAGTATAGCTGCTAAATCCCTTGTTGCATAAATTGAAGAGCCATTTGCTTTTTGTATTATACAAGGTGTTTTTATTCCTTTATCAGTAAGGTCAACTACTTTTGCTCCTTGTGACTCTGTAAGAACACCGTTTTTCTCTAATATATCAATAACTTCCTGCATTTTATCAGAGTAAAAAGCTTCTCCATTATATGAATCAAATTTAACCTTTAATAATTCATATATTCTATTAAATTCTCGCAAGCTTAATTCTTTAAATTTATTCCATAAATCTATGCAATATTTATCTCCATTTTCTAGCTTTTTAAAAGTTTCTCTACATTCTTCTAATACTGATTTATCTTGTTCACATAACTCATTTATTCTTTTATATATTTCTGAAAGCTTATCTATTGCATTAGTAGATAAGTCATACTCTGCTCCCCATCTTTTATATCCTTCAATAAGTTTAGCAAACTGTGTTCCATAGTCTCCTAAGTGATTTAAGCTTATAGTTTCATATCCACAGTTTTTATATATATTATAAAGAGCATTTCCTATAATAGTAGTTTTTAGATGTCCAATGTGAAATGGTTTTGCTATATTAGGAGAAGAATATTCAACTAGTACTCTTTTACCCTCTCCAATTTGCATTTTACCATAGTCTTCTTTTTGAACATCAAACTTTTCTAAAGCTTTTTTTACAATTTGTGATTTATCAATAAAGAAGTTTAGATATCCACTTACAGATTCTATTTTCGAAATAATTGTATTATCTATATTAATTTTACTTTTTAAATTATCTGCTATCAAATTTGGAGCTTGTCTAAAAATTTTGGCAAGCTTAAAACATGGAAATGCATAATCTCCATTATTATCTTCTTTTGGAATTTCTATAAATTCTTTTATTTCATCCTTGCTTATTTCTATATCAATTGCATTAAGAATTAAATTAGAAATTATTTCTTTAAAGTCCATATTTTTTCTCCATTCTTAGTCACCTAAGCATATACCAATATCTCTCGCTGTTTTTACGAGTTCATCATCCATAGTAACAAGTCTAACATTACTATTCTCTGTTCCACCTTCAATTGCGCCTAATTCTTTATTATTTCCAACAACTTCTTCTAATGGAACATAGTCTAGTTTACCATTTTTTATAACAGTTAAAACACCAAATTTACCTTCCATAGCAAGTTCCATAGCCTTTGCTCCATATTTTGTTGAAAGTACTCTGTCATAAGCAGTTGGAGTTCCTCCTCTTTGCATATATCCAAGGGTTGTACATCTTGATTCTAATCCTACTATTTCTTGTAGTTCCTTTGCTACTTTATCACCTGCTCCTGCAAATTTTACTGAAATTCCAGTATTGCTATCAACATCACTTTTAAAAGTTGAAGCTTCACCATCTTTTGGTTTTGCTCCTTCTGATACAACTACAACACTAAATTGTTTTCCTCTTGCAATTCTTTTCTTAATGCTTTCTGCGACTTTATTTATATCATAAGGTATTTCAGGAATGAGAGCTGCATCTGCTCCACCAGCTATAGCTGATTCTAGTGCAATCCAGCCTGCATATCTTCCCATAACCTCTAGACACATTATTCTATGATGTGTTTCTGCTGTTGTATGAAGTCTATCTAATGCTTCTGCTGCTACTGATACAGCAGTATTATATCCAAATGTAATATCAGTACATGCAACATCATTATCTATTGTTTTAGGTACTCCAATTGTTTTTATTCCTTTTACAAATAAATCTCTTGAAGATTTTTGAGTGCTATCTCCTCCCAGTGTAAATACGCAATCAAATCCATCTCTCATTACATTTTGAACGCATAAATCAGATAAGTCCTTATATTCAACACTTCCATCTGGGTTTGTTACCTTATAGTGAAATACGATAGTATTTGTAGATGAACCAATTATTGAACCACCTTTAGGTAAAATACCATCTGCTAATGGATTAAAGTCTAATCTTACTACTTTATTTTCAAGTAGACCTTTATATCCATCTATGAAACCATAACATTCAATTCCATTTATTTCACAAGATCTTTTGATTGCTCTTATGACAGGATTAAGTCCTGCAACATCTCCACCATTAGCTAAAATAGCTACTCTCTTTAACATTTGTTTTCCTCCTTTTTGCTATTTAAAGCAAATATATTCTTATGTTTATTTTTTTGCTCTATTAACTAAGTTTTCTCTATTTTTTTCTGCTTTATTCTTGTTTTTCATTTTTATAATTATTAATATTACAAGTACAAATAAAATCACAGCAACAGCTATCAAAAAAGCAAGTGTTTTATTTTCATCTTTAAAAAATTCTGTAACAGCTGTTTTTGCTTTTTCTACAAAACTATTATTTTCCACTTCTGAGATTATAGTTTTTTCAACTGATAAGTTTACTGTAATTTCATAAGTGGTTACATTGCTTCCACTTTTCAATAAAATTGTAACTAAATGAACACCAACCTCTAAGCCAGTATTTCCTAATATTTCAACTTCGGCACCTTCAATATTGGGAGTTGCATCTATTTTTAAATCAGTTACATCTTTTGAGCTCAAAACATCAACAGTATAATTATATTTTGATTCATTAAATTCTTCTTTAAAAGTTCCGCCTTCAATGCTCAAAGATGAAAGCTTTAATCCATTATCATCTTGTTTTGTTACTATAATACTATAAGTTTTAGTCGTTTTATTCTGAGATGTAACTACTACTTTTACTGTATTTTCCTTGCTTTTAAGACTTGTATTTCCAGATATTTTTGTAGTTGCATTTTCGCTTTCTGTTTCGGCTAAAACATTTACAGATGTTACACTTGTTGGCACAACTAGATAATACGTCATTGTATTTTTATTAAATTCAGGAGATATTTCGTATCCTTCTACTGACAACGATTTTAGATAATTGTTTTTTCTATCTTCTGCTTCAGGTGATGTACTGCTAGTTGCATAAGATAAATTTGTTATTACAAATAATAATAAAATAGTTAATATTGATATTATTGCTACTTTTGATTTTTTCATTTTTACAATCTTCCTTTCCAAGGCACAAATCTAGTTGAAAAATTGTAATTATTTTTCGACTTTTAATTCTTCCTTAGTGTATTTTATGTAAAATAATAATATAATTTATTGCATTATTTATATTATTTTTTTCTGTATAAATTTTATCATAACATACAAAAAAGTCAATATTTTTAGACGAATCTAGTAATGGCTAAACCGTCTCCAACTTCTAGTATTTCTGTATTAAGATTAGCATCTTCTGTTGCCTTTTTTATATATTCTCTTAAATGATTTACAGCAGTTCTTTGTTTATGCTTATTATAATCGCTCATTACATATCCTTTATATAGAATATTATCAGCAAAAATTATTCCATCTTTTTTTAACATTCTCAAAGATTGCTCCAAAAAGAATGGATATTTTGTTTTAGCTGCATCAATAAAAATCATATCATAATTATTATTCAATGTTGGAAGAATATCTACAGCATCGCCTTCATATATATTTATTTGATTTTCTTTATTCATTAACTTAATATTTTTTCTTGCTTCAATAATCATATTATCATCACGTTCAATTGTGTCAATCACTCCACTTTCAGTCAAAAAACTTGAGAAACATATTGCAGAATAGCCAACTGCAGTTCCTATTTCTAATATCCTATCAACTTTTCTATCTTTCATATAATCTTCTATTACTTTTAGCGTATCATCCATTATAATTGGAACATGATTATTTATTGCTTTTTCCTTTATTTTCTTTAAATGATTCATTTTATTCTTTTCCTTTTTATTTGTAATTCATTTTTGAATATCCGCATTTATAATTTAATAGCACCTTAAAATTTAAGGTGCTTTTCCTTATTCTGTTTTATTATCTCTTCTTGCTTCTCTTTCTCTTGTCTTAGTGTCTAGTATTTTCTTTCTTAATCTAATATTTAGTGGAGTTACTTCAACTAATTCGTCATCTTCAATAAATTCAATAGATTGCTCTAATGACATTTTTAATGGTGGAACTAGTCTAAGTGCATCATCAGAACCAGAAGCTCTTGTGTTTGTTAAATGTTTTTCCTTGCATACATTTACTGATAAATCTTCATATCTAGGATTTATTCCAACTATCATTCCTTCATAAACTTCAACTCCTGGACCAATTAAAAGTTCTCCTCTTAATTGTGCATTATATAATCCATAAGTTATTGAAGTTCCTGCTTCAAAAGCTACTATAACACCTTTTGTTCTAGATTGTATTTCACCTTTATATGGAGCATACTCTTTGAACACGCTTGACATTCTTCCTTCACCTTTGGTATCTGTTAAGAACTCTGTTCTATAACCAATAAGCCCTCTTGCTGGAATCTCGAATTCAATTTTTGTATGTCCTGCTTCTGCTGGTTCCATATTTATCATTTCAGCTTTTCTTTTTCCTAATTTTTCAATTACTGTTCCAACAGAATCATCTGGAATATTTACACTTAATGTTTCTACTGGTTCACATTTTACTCCATCAATATCTTTAAATATAACTTTTGGACGTGATACTAAAAGTTCAAATCCTTCTCTTCTCATTGTTTCAATAAGTACAGATAAATGTAGCTCACCACGACCACAAACTTCAAAACTGTCTGCTTTGTCTGTTTCTTTTACTCTTAAAGATACATTTCTTTCAAGTTCTTTTTGTAATCTATCTCTTATATGTCTTGAAGTAACAAATTTTCCTTCTTTTCCTGCTAGTGGTCCATCATTTACGCTAAATGTCATTGATACAGTTGGTTCATCAATATTAACAAAGTCGATTTTTTCTGGATGGTTAACATCACATATTGTTTCTCCAATATTTATATCAGGTATTCCTGAAACAACAATTATATCACCTGCTTTAACTTCATCAGCTTCAACTCTTTTTAGTCCTTCATAAGTAAATAACTTAGCAATCTTACCTTGAACAACGTTACCATTTTCCTTGCAAACGCTTACAGTTTGTCCTGCTTTTATTACTCCTCTTTCAACTCTTCCTGATGCCATTCTTCCTAAATAATCATCATATCCAATATTAGATACTAAAAGTTGTAAAGGTCCATCAATTTCACATTTTGGTGGATCAATTTTTTCTATTATAGTGTCAAATATACATTTAACATTATCACTTTCATCCTCTAATTTCATTTTAGCAATTCCATTTTTTGCAGATGCATATATAACAGGAAAATCAAGTTGTTCATCATTTGCACCTAAGTCAATGAATAACTCTAAAACTGAATCAACAGCTTTTAAAGGGTTTGCTCCTGGTCTATCTATCTTATTTATAACAACTATTGGTTGTAAATTAAGTGCTAATGCTTTTTTTAGAACTTCTCTTGTTTGTGGCATTGGTCCATCAAAAGCATCAACTAATAGAAGCACTCCATCAACTGTTTTTAAAACACGCTCAACTTCACCTTCAAAGTCAGCATGGCCTGGGGTATCTACTATATTGATTTTTATATCATTATACATAATGGATGTATTTTTCGAAAGAATTGTAATTCCTCTTTCTCTTTCCAAATCATTTGAATCCATTACTCTTTCTTCAACTTGTTCATTATCTCTAAAAACGTGACTCTGATGTAAAAGTGCATCAACTAGAGTTGTTTTTCCATGATCAACGTGCGCAATTATTGCAATATTTCTAATCTTTTCGTTATTCATTTTTTTATCCTCTTTTATTTTAATTTATTATTATTGATTATTTAATTTATTTTAATAATTGTTTAATACTATCATTTATTATTTTATATAAATATAAATTTTTCTTTTTATTCTTGATTATGTTCATCTACATTATTGTCTTCTAAACTGCTATATTCATCACTTGTACCTTCTAACTCTTTAATAGAAAGCTCAAGTTTTTTATTTTCTTTATCTACATTTATAACTTTAGCATTTACTTCTTCACCAATTTTTAATTTTTCTTCTGGTTTAGCAATCCTTTGAGTTGATATTTGTGAAATATGTATAAGTCCATCAATACCATCTTGGGCCTGAGCAAATGCTCCAAAAGGCATAAATTTCTTAATTTTAACTTTAATTATATCTCCTACATTAAGATTTAATTTTTCCCAAGGATCTACTCCCTTGTCAGCATAAGTAAGTTTAATTCTTTTATTTTCTTTATCTAATTCCTTTATAATAACTTTAACCTTTTGTCCTTGTTTTAGAATGTCCTGAACTTTTGCTTCTCTATTCCATGATATTTCAGATATATGTAAAAGTCCTTGAACTCCGTTTATATCAACAAATGCTCCATAAGAACAAATACTTGAAACAACACCTTCATATTCTTTTCCTACTTCTGCTGTTTCCCAAAATTTATTTTTTCTTTCTTTGTCTCTTAGCTTTTTATATGATAGAAGAACATTACCCTGACCATCATTTAATTTCATTACTTCAACTTTTATTTTATCTCCAGGTTTTAGTTCTGTACTTGGGTCTGCATTTTCATCAAAAGAATATTCTCCTCTTGGTATTATTCCATCTGCTTTATAGTTTAAATCAACAAAAACTTCTTTATTTTGATTAACACTTATTACAGTTCCTTCAGTTATTTTTTCTAGTCTTTGGTTTTGTTTCATAGAGTTATTAAGTAACTCTTCAAATGAAATATTTTCTTCATTCATTATAATTATCATTCCTTTTCTTTACATTTATTTTTAATAATTTATATCTCAGAAATCAACTTTTACATTATATATTATTATTTAAACTTTGTCAACATAATTTTCCTAGTTATTTTCATTTTTATGTAAAGTATAATTTTATTTTTTATCAGTAAGTTCAACAATCTTATTCATTACTTCTTGACTTGCATTATCTATCCAGTCTGGGTCATCTGTTTTATATTTCATTATATCTATTGGCTCACCGTAATTTATTCTAACTTCTGAAAAGAGTTTAAATGTTCCTCCAATTCCAACTGGTACAATCTTTGCTTTTGCTTTAGCTGCTAAAAAAACTGCTCCATTTTTTACTTTAACATTCTTTTGTAATCCTTTTCTTGTTCCTTCTGGGAATATTCCTAATATCTCATTATTTTTCAATGCCTTTAAACACATTTTGATAGATGCTAAATCATTTTTTCCTCTTTTAATTGGTATAACATCAAATGTATGTCCTAAAAAGGATATAATCGGAATTCTGTATAAATCTGATTTAGCAACAAATCTAATAAATTTTTTATTTAACAAAACAATTGCTGCTGCATCTAAATAATTTATGTGATTAGCACAAATAATAAATCCCTCATTCAATTCTAAATTTTCTAGTCCAGTAATTTTTACTCTATAAAATATATGATAGAGAGTTGCCAAAAATCCTTTTATAAACTTTCTTCTAAGTCTTTTCATCCACGTATTTTTAGTTGTTATATATCCTCTTTCAATCCATTTTTCATCTCTTTTTTTTGATTTTATTATTTTATGAAGTTTTTTCTCTACTTCTTTTATTGAAAGATCTGTTGTATCAACATATATTGCATCTTCTGCTTGTCTTAATGGACCTACTGTACTAGTTTTGTCATTATTATCTCTAAATTCAATATTTTTTCTTACTTCTTCTTCTGTACTTTTTATTCCTTTTTCTTGATTTTGTTTTAATCTTCTTTTTACTCTTTCATCGACTGATGCATCAAGATATATTTTAACATTTGCATTTGGAAATACATTAGTTCCAATATCTCTTCCTTCTAATATAACATCTTTGCCCTCAGACATTTTTCTTTGTAGGTCAACCATTGCTTTTCTTACTTCTAAAATGTGTGATACCTGTGATACATTGTTGTTTACTGGATCTTTCCTTATTTCAAGTGTTACATCTTCTCCATCTAAAAACACTTTGTTTTTATTAAACTCAATATTAGTATTTTTTAAAATTTCTTTGATTTTTTCTTCATCATCAAAAGAAACTTTTTCATTTAGTAACTTTAATGTAACACATCTGTAAGTTGCTCCTGTATCCAAATACATTAATTTTAATTTTTTTGCTAGATAACTTGTTACTGTTCCTTTTCCAGTTCCTGATGGTCCATCTATTGCGACTATAAAAGGCATAAATTATTTCCTCCTAATATTACATTTTTATTTTTTTTGCAATTATTCTCATACTTCTAACATTCATTGTTGTTAATCTTTCTATTTCTTTAATACATTTTTCTTTAAAACTACTAAGTTCTGATAAAATATTGATTCCATATTTAACTTCTGCTTCTATATATATTGTAGGACCTTCTTCTGAATTGTTAACTCTAACTTTTAAAATTTCAGAAATAGCATCTGTCTTTAAACTCAAATATTCTATTATTTGCCTAAAAACTGTATCAGATATAGTAAAGTTTCCAATATAATTGAATGTTGGTCTAATTATTGATTTTTCTGATATGTAAGGTTTATTTCCTAATCCATTTGTTTTAAATATTTGTAAAGGATCTAATAGAAAACCTGAAAAGTCTTTTTTTATTTCAAATGTTGGAACTGGTATAACATGTTTACCTTCAGTTGTTCTTATTCTCTTTGCACTATCAATTTCTTCTTCTGTCGCAACATCTGTAATGTAAATGGTTTTCTTTATTTTTGGAAGTTTAAGATTTTCTGCAATTTCCTTTACCATATTATCAGATGTTCCAAGTATTAAAATTGATTCAGGCTTATATTTTTTTATTGCTTTTAACATTTCTTTTTGCTGAGCTTCATTTATGAATAATGCTCTTTTTACTGTTTCAATTTTAGTTGGTGCCTTCTTAGCTGAATTCCCAGCAACAATTTCATTGTCTTTTACCAATATACCATCATCAATTATGAATTTAATATCATACTGACTTGCTACCATCTGTGCTCTATAGCTTTTTCCTGTACCTGATGGTCCAACGAAGGCATACACTTTTATATCTTCATTCATGATTTAATTTCCTTTCGTAAACTTTAATTTAATTTTTTAGCTTTTTTACTTTTGCAGATTTATCTTCCTTATCAACACTTTCTGATACTTCATCAATTTCTACATTTCTTACATGCTCTATCTTTTCCCATGTTGTATCTCTTTTAAATAAACATTTAAAGTTAATAACAAGCCATGAACCTAGAAATACAGGATACATAACTAGTCCTTTCCACATTTTCTTTATCGGCTTTTTATCAATTATCATTATTATAATTGCAGTAAAAATTGGTAAAAAGAAAGTTGGAATTACATATTTTAAGATATTTATTATAAACTCCATTGTAGTCATTTCTTTACCTAAATAAATTAGTGCATTTGATAATAAAAGTAATAGTGTTACTACAAACATTGGAGCCGTTCCAACAATATATAATAATCCATCAAAATTCATAAGTGTTTTATTTTTGATAGCTGCCTTTGCTAAATCTCCTGTGTATTCTTGCAAACATTGTAAATGTCCTATTGTCCATCTACTTCTCTGTGACCATGATGGTTTAAACTTTACTGGTTGTTCATCATATACAATAGCATCTGTTGCCCAGCCAAGTTTTTGACCTTGTATTATTCTTTTTAGCGAAAACTCAATATCTTCTGTTAAAGTATTGGTATTCCATCCAGTTGTTCTTATAACATCAAATTTAACCATAAAACCTGTTCCGTTAATTAAAGGTGATAAGCCTGCATTATATCTTGCTAAGTGGTAAAATCTATTCATCATCCAATAAAAAATTGCGTAACCTGCTGATATCCAACTATCAGTTGGATTTTTAATATCTCTATATCCTTGAACAACATCTTCTCCTTGACATAAATGGCTGTTCATAGCTTTTAAAAAATTTTCATCTACTATATTATCTGCATCAAAAACGCAAAATGCATCATAATCCATTTTTTTATTAGAAAGTAATTCATTTAGAAATGTTTGTAAAGCAAAGCCTTTTGTCTGTTTCGTTTTCTCTTTCTCTTTTCTTACGAAAACATTAGCTCCTAAATCCTTTGCAATTTTTTCTGTATTATCAGTACAATTATCCGCAATTACATATATGTCATATAATTCTTTTGGATAATTTTGTTTTTTTAAGCTTTCTATTAAACTGCCAACAACACTCTCCTCATTATGAGCTGGTATTATCGCAACAAATTTATGATTTTTGTCTATCACTTTTGGTTTATCCTTTAACTTAATAAAAGAACATAGACTTATTATTAACTGATATACCCAATATATTGTTATTATCCATATTAGTGCTTGTTGTATATAGTATAAATATTGCATTTTATTTCTCCTTAAAAAATACATTTATAAACAATACTATTATACCTTATTTGCTCTTTTTTTGCAATGTCTAAAAATAAATCATTTTCAAAACTATGCTGATACTATTACAGCTAAAGCTTAATATATTTGATTTTTATATGTATAATAAAAACTACAAAATAACTTTAGAATAATCTAAATTATTTTGTAGTTTTATTACTATACACTTTTATAATAAAAAATGTATTATTTTTCTTAAATCTTACTTGCGGTTTTATCTTTTATCTCTTTTATTTTTTCTATACTTAGTTTTGTTATCTGAGAAATAAGCTCTATATCCATATCTTTGTCTAACATTTCCTCTGCTATTTCAATTAAACTGTACCCCTTGTCAAGGACATTTTAGAAAAAGGGATAAATATTTTTTCTGGTAAATATTGTATGTTTCA
>CANRBH010000027.1 GCA_947628825.1 uncultured Clostridia bacterium
ATAAAATTCCCCCTTACCTAAAGATAGGTTAGTTGTATGGCTATGGTTACATGTTTGGTATTATAACATCTATGAAGTCAAAATTCAATATATTCTATCCTTTTATTTCTTTAAATTTAAATGTTTTTTAGTAGTGTACATATTGATTTATATAAATCAATATCTAATTCTACAAGAGTATTTTCATCTAAATCATTATATGGAATCCACTTTCCATTTATATTTGCTTCAAGTAATGAGGCTAAAAAGTATCCTGGTGTTTTTTCTAATTTATTTATTTTATTAGCTAATCTTAATTTCAATATTGATTCAGCACTTACAACTTTTGTTATAGTTCTTTCATCATTAGTCTTTATTGCAATAGCATGGCCATATTTAAAGTATACTGGTATACTTCCACCATACTTTTCTGCTAAAGATTTATAATATTCTGCCGCTAATTCATCAGTAAATTTACCATATTTTTCTTTGACTGGTTTTTTTATATGCATTCCCGGATTATCTTCTTCTTTTATACCTTCTATTACAATTGTATCATCTTGAGATAAAACTATCATATCACTAGGTAAATGCTTTGAATAGTATAAAGCTTTCTCAATGGCAATATCTACAGGTGTTGTTCCTGTTTCTTCAGGCTCATCAATCTTTTCATTGGTGACATCTGATAAAGATACAATTTCATAATCTAAGTTTTTTAATAATGCTTCTAGCCTCTTAACTTTATTTTGATTAGTTGTCGCAACTACTATTTTTTTCATTACTTTATTTCTCCTTTTTTTATTATTTTTTATTTATTGGTTACTGATTTTTTACTATGTTATTATCCATTTATAATCATTGCAAATAAGCCTACCATAAATCCTATCATATTTCCTACTGCTGTTAGTCTTCCTTGATACAATTTATTTGATTCTGGAACAAGTTCTCCTGATACGATATAAAGCATTGCTCCTGCTGCAAATGATAAACAAATTGCAATTACTGTTATTGATATATTCCCAACTATTGCTCCAATTAAAGCTCCTACACCTGTTGCTATTCCTGATAAAATAACATAAAACATAACTTTAAAGGGTTTCATTCCTCCATTCTTCATTGGTACAGCCATAGCTAATCCTTCTGGTACATCATGAAGTGCAATGGCTATTGCTAAAGAAAATCCTAGTGTAGTCGATGCTTCAAATCCTGAACCAATTGCTAACCCTTCTGGTATGTTATGAAGTGCGAGTCCTATACTTACTATTATTCCAGTTTTAATAAGTCCCATATTTTTTGCACCTTCTAAATTGAATTTCTTATTTACTAAAACATCACATCCTATCATTGTTCCAATTCCAAGTATAACTCCTAGTAATACATTATATATTGATGTCATTTCAAGAGCTTCAGGAATTAAATCGAAACAAACAACTGCAAGCATTAACCCTGATGCAAAGGCTAAAACTACACTTAGAAATTTATTCGAGCTTCTTTTTGTAAATACACCTATTAGGCCTCCTAAGGTTGTGCCTATTGTTCCAAAAAATAATCCTAATAATGATATTTTTAACATTTTAATTCCCCTTATTTATTATTTTTATAATAAAATTTATTAAGGAGAATTCAAAATAGAACTAAAAAAACAAAGCAAAGATTTTGAGTGCAACAAACTGCTTATAAAATCTTTGCTCTGCATTATTACTCTTCATTTCCTTGTAATTTTTCAGCTGTATCTGCTGCAATTAGGTTGTCTATCATAGAATCAAGATTTCCATTTAAGAAACTTTCCATTTGATATATGCTTAGTCCAATTCTGTGGTCTGTTATACGACCTTGTGGGTAGTTGTATGTTCTAATTTTTTCACTTCTATCTGCATTTCCTATTTGACTTCTTCTTTCACTTTCTCTTTCATCATCTCTTTTGGCTTTTTCTATTTCATATAACCTTGATCTCAATAATTTCATAGCATACTCTCTATTTTGCATTTGTGATCTTTCTGTTTGACATTCTGCAACCATTCCCGTTGGAATATGAATTAGTCTTACTGCAGATGATGTTTTATTAACGTGCTGTCCTCCTGCTCCTGATGCTCTAAATACTTCCATTTTTATGTCTGCTGGATTTATTTCTATATCAACATCTTCTACCTCTGGTAGTACAGCAACTGATGCAGTTGATGTATGAATTCTTCCACTTGCTTCTGTTTCTGGAACTCTTTGTACTCTATGAACACCACTTTCAAATTTAAGTCTACTATATGCTCCTTCACCTTTTACCATAAATGAAATTTCTTTTATTCCACCTAATTCTGTTGCATTTTCATTTAATACTTCTAATTTCCATCCTTTTAAATCACAATACATCGAATACATTCTAAATAATGTTCCTGCAAAAAGTGCTGCTTCTTCTCCTCCTGCTCCTGCTCTTATTTCACATATAACGTTTTTGTCATCATCTGGATCTTTAGGAATTAACAATTTTTTTAATTCTTCTTCTATAATTGGAAGTTTTTCTTTTGCTTTTAGCATTTCTTCTTCTGCTAAATCTTTAAGATCCTTATCTTCCATCATTTCTTTTGATTCTTCATAATCTTTCTGAACAGATTTATATTCTCTATATTTTTCTACTATTGGCTCTATACTAGAGCGTTCTTTCATCATTTTACGCCATTCATTCTGATTAGAAATTATTTCTGGATCACTAATTTTTTCAGTCAAATCTTCAAATTTCTTTTCAATTTCTTCTAAATTATCAAACATAAAAAATCTCCTTTTAAAATTACTTATATATTATACAATATTTTATCTAATCTTTCAAGTGTCATAGTTGATTATGCTTCATTATTAAATGGATTTAATTTTTGAACAATTATTATGAGTTTTCTACATATTGTCTAATATATTTTTTAGTGTTATACTTTATTATAAAATACAAGTTACTTTAATATTATGTATAAATAATAATCTTTTGATTTTACTAAATTGTGAGATAAATATTTTTACTAATTTAAGAAAGGAATCACCTTTATGGAGAGATTTAAGGCAACTAAAATAGCTGGTATAATTGGAATTATTGGAAATATTTTTTTACTAATTATAAAAGCAATAATTGGTTTTATTACTCATAGTCAGGCTATGATAGCAGATAGTGCAAATAGTGCAAGTGATATTTTCGCCTCAGTTATGACTTACGTTGGTGGAAGGATTGCAAGTAAACCTTTTGATGAGGATCATAATATGGGACATGGAAAAGCCGAATATTTATTTTCTATGTTTATAAGTATTGCAATGGTTGTTTTAGCTGTTAAACTATTGTTAGATTCTTTTATAGGATTAATACAAGGTTCTACTTTTACTTTTTCATGGGTACTAGTTTTAGTATGTATAATTACAATTATTATTAAATCTGCATTATATTTTTATACTAAACACCTATATAAATTGAGTCCTAGTTTACTTTTAAAATCAAATCAAAAAGACCATAGAAATGATTGTATAGCTACAACTTTTACTCTTATTTCAGTACTTTTAAGTTTAGCCAACATTTACTGGTTTGATAGTTTAGTTGGTATTGGAATTTCTATTTGGATATGTTATACAGGAGTTCAAATATTTATAGAAAGTTATAATATTTTAATGGATAAGTCAATGAATGATGATAATAAAAAGATTATTTTAGATATTATTGATAAATATCATGAGATAAAAAAAGTAAATCATTTTACATCATCTCCTGTTGGTTATAAATACTTAGTTTCACTTACAATATTTGTTGATGGTGAACTGTCAACATTTAAAAGTCATGAAATTGCAGATAAACTAGAAAAGGAACTTAATAAATTAGATTTTGTTTATTTATCAATAATTCATGTAAATCCAATTAAAGTTTAAAAAAAATTCAGCTAATATAGCTGAATTTTTTACTTATAATTCTACTAAATTATATTCAATATTTAATTTATCCAAAGTATCTTTTTCTCTATTTGTACAAGTAAATATTAGAATTTGATTTTCTATTTTAGTCAAATATTCCAAGGTTGACTTTAATCTTTCATCATCATAATATGCAAAAGTTTCATCTAACAATATTGGTAGATTTTCCTTAGATAGTTCTTCTATTATAGAAAGTCTTAATGCTAAATATATCTGTTCAATAGTTCCTGTACTCAATCTATCTATTGGCATATATTGTCCATTTTCTAGTTCTATACAAATTTCATCATTTAATATTATTTTTTTATATTTGCCATTTGATAGTTTTTCTATATTTTTTGATAAATTATTATTAAATTTTGGTGTTACATTATTTTTCATTTCTATATAAGATTCTTCTACTAATTCTTTAGTAATATTAAATATTCTTGCTTTATCTTCAAGTTTTTTTAAATTTTCATTTTCTGTATATAGCTTTTCTTCAATCTCAGATATTTTTTCTAATTTAGGTTCTATATTTTCCATATCTAATTTTAGTTTGTGTAATTCTAAATTTAGTTTATCTAAAATACCTTTATTTTCATTTGATACTTCATTTAATAATTTATAGTTAAATAAATCTTCTATTTCCTTTCCATAAATATTTATTAATTTATCTTTATTTTCTAAATTTATTTTAGTTAATTTATTTTTATTTTCATTTATTTCTTTTTCTAAATCCATATTATTGTTTTTTATTGTTTCTATTTGCAGGTCTAAATTTTTATTGTTATATTTTTTATTTCTTATAATAATTGATAAAATAGAAATTGGAATTAAACATAACAATATTATATTTATAATTTTATTTTTTATAAATATTAGACTTGCTATATTTACTAAAATTGATAAAATTAGAATTATATAAAGTATTAAATTATTTTTATTACTTTTATTTGCCTTTTGTTGATTTAATAATTTTTCAATTTTTCTATTATTTTCGTCTAATATTTTTTTCTTAATATTTATTTGTTCTTCCTCTAATTCGTTTCTGTCCAAAGCATTTCTTATTGCTTCAAAAATTACTTTATTATTTTTTTCAATATTTATTTCGTTTTTTATTTGCTTGTTCTTCTCTTCAATTTTATATTTTAATTCTTCATTATTTTTAATCTCTTCTAAATTATTTTCATATTTAACAATATTTTCTCTTGCTCTATTAATTGGTCTATCTTGACTCTTATCTGTTCCTACTTCTGTAAGCAACAACTTATCTAATGTATTAATTGCCTTTTTATATGAAACTTCTTCATCTCCACTTTCAGCTAAGTTTGCAACTTTTTGAATTAGTAAATTTTGTTTTTCTCCATTTATTTTCGTTTCATTTTGCGAGGCTACCACTGTTGACATCATAGTATCTTTATCAATTTTTAATTGTTCAACTGAAAATAAATTTCCTAATTTTTTATCAATATTAAATTTATAAGAAATATTATTTCCATTTTCGTCAAAAATTTCTGGATTTTTTTCATTAAAATTTCTATATACTTCATATTTTTTATTATTATCTAATTTATAAATTATTTTTCCTGAAAATTCATTTTTATTCCATGGAGAATATTTTTCATAATCAGAAAATTTTTTTCCATTTTTATTTTTTGATATATTATACAAAATATTTATAACAAAATTTAACAATGTAGATTTACCGGATTCATTTTTTCCAAAAATAATGTTTATTTTTTTTAGATTTATTTCTTCATTTTTTAAATTACCAAAATTAGTTATTTTTATCTTTTCAATTTTCAAAACTACTTTTCTCCTTTCAAATCAGATTTTACTGTTTAGATTTCATTTTCTTGTTTGTCTATTTGTCAATTTTGTTGAATTTTCATCTATCTTTAAAATTTTCAAGTTATTTCTTTCAAAAATTTTTCTTTTATTTCTTTTCAAAAAATCTTCGATTTTATACTAATTTTTTATTAGTTTCCCTATTGTTTTAAGATTTTCTCACTTTTTTATTTTTGTCTGTTTTTTGCTTGCCTTTTCGACAAGTTTGTTTTTTGTCTTTTTTGATTAAATTTTCTATAGACACATCCTAGCTACTAACTTTTTGAAAATAGCCATGCAGTTTTTTGTAAACATAATGTGTATATATGTTAATCTATCTTTGTTAGTGTTTTTTCATTTTATAGATTCCTCAAAAAAATTTCCAATAAGATTTTTTTGTTATCTATTGTTAAATTTTAACATAATTCATTTTATTTTTTTATTTTTTTGTTATTTTTCTATATTTTTAATATTAATTTTTTTTAATGTTAAATTTTGTTATTGTATTTTTTATTATTTTATGATTATTTTTCTATTTATAAAATATTTTTACTTTTATTTAAGCATTTACTATAACTTTTTTTATTTATTAAATATTTTTATAATCAATTCTAAAATTTCATCATATTCTTTTTTATTTATTTCATTATTTTTTAATTTTTCATTTAATTTTTTTATGCTAATTCCTTTTAATGTATTATTATTTTCTTTTATTTCAATTTTTAAATTTGTATTATTTTTTATTTTTATTATATTTTTTTGAATTAATTTTAAATTTAAATTTATTATAAAATTTCTCTGACCAATTAAATTTATTTCATACAAATTATTTTCTGTTTTTATTGAATTTAATTTTTCTATTAATTCATCTTCTGAATATATATTAGAAACATAAAAATCTATTTTCTTAAATTCCCTACTATCAGCTTTAATAAATTTAGTTGTTAGTTTTTTATTTATTATTTCTCCATATATAAATCCATGCTCTCCAATTTCATCAAATCCCATTGAAATTAGAGACCCTGGATAATATTCATCTCTTTTATGTATATGCCCCAAAGCAACATAGTCAAACCCCTTTGATTTTAATTCTTTTACACTAATTGGATTATAATCGCCTTTAGTTTCATTTCCTTCTATAATCATTCCATGTGTAATTAGAATATTGATCTTATTTTTATCTTTAATGCTAATATCCTTTAATTGGTTTAAATTCATCTTGTAATCGTTAAATCCATATCCATAGATGTTTACATCTTCATTTTCCACATTTTCTACATAGGATGTGAATATCTTTACATTATCGGACCATTCAAAATTATTATAATATGATTCTTTTATATATGGGTCGTGATTTCCTGGAGCAATAAATATTTTTGTATCTTTTATTTCTTTAAATAAATTATTTATATATATAATTGTTGATTTTCTTATATATTCTTGTTCATATAAATCTCCACTAATAAATAAATAATCTATTTTATTTTCCTTAATAAAATCTATTGCTCTTTTAAAAGCTGCTCTTTGTTCTAGTCTTCTTTCTTGTCCTAAATCTGCTCTATCAGATATTGTCGTAAACGGAACATCAAAATGAACATCTGCTAAATGTACAAATTTCATAATTTCACCTCTAATATTTTTATATCACAAAAACATTTGTTTGTAAATACAGACTAAAATTATTTTTTATTTTTATTTAATCACTCTTAATAATAGCTAATTATAATAAATTTCAATAAAAAAAATTTGAGCTAAAATTATAACTCAAATCTTTTTTTACCATTATGTTTATTCGCTTTTTTCAACAGGACCAAATAGTTCATCAAATTTTGCTTCTAATTCTTTTTGTATATCCATTTCATCCTCTTCTTGAATAGGTTGTTCTTGAATATTATTTGAATCTAATACATTCAAGACTTCACTACTCATTGGTTCTGTCATTGTGTTATTTACAATTGGTTGTTGTATTTGTTCCTTATTATTATTTTCTTGCCCTTGTATATCTTCATCATTAAATATATCATCTAATGATTCTACTTTAAAATCTTGTTCTTTTTCATCATCTATTTGATTTCCTGTAAATGGGTTATATGGATCAAATTTTCTCCATTCACCTCTATCTCCTATATTGTAATCATTATGGTCTATTCTTGCTGGATTTAAATCATTTACTATTCTTGGTTTTCTAAACCAATAATATTTCTTGGCTTTTATAGGTTTTATACCTTTTTCAAATATGATACACTCTGAATTGTCCATTCTTCTTAATTCATCTGGTGTCATAAGTGCTCTAGCCATTATTTGGTCTGATTCACTATATCCTTTTCTGTCATTTTCATTTGTTCTATTTGTTGATTTACTAAAGTGTGTAATTGTTTTTTCACCTAATTCTTTTGAAAAATATTCAACTGTTGCATAAGAGTTACTTCCTAAGAATACGTGCGTATCACAGTTACCAATTATTGTTTCATATGATTTTTCATATAATGCTTTTAATTGGTCTAAGTTCTGTAAGATAACACTAAATGATATACCTCTACTTCTACTGGTTGATATTTTTTTATCAAAGTCTGGTATCTGTCCAATGTTTGAGAACTCATCTAGTATAAAGAATGCTTTTACTGGTAGCTTTCCTCCATTTTTGTCTGCAAAATCATATAATTGTTGTATCATTTGTGAGAAGAATATCGTAAGTAAGAAATCATAAGCTGTATGTGTATCTGATGATACAACATAAAGTGCTGTTTTCTTTGTTGCAATATCTTCAAAACTTATTGTATTTGTTGATGTTACGTTTGCTATTTCCTTTGAATCAAATTTTCCTAGTTTTGATTGTAATGAGCTTAGTATTGAACTGTATGTTTTATCTGATGCTATTTCAACAGATTTATAATTCATTCTTGCTTGGTGGTCATAAGGTAATTTGTTTATTAGTTCTGATAAAAGGTTTGTATTTCCTTTATTGTTTGCTGCTCTTACAAGTTCTGCACAACTTGCTAAGTTTTGTTCCTCTGGTGGTCTTGCTGCTATTAAATAATATATTAAAGCTTTTAATAATAGCTCTGCCATGTTATCCCAATATGGATCTGCTCCTGATGCCGCTTCTGATTTTTGTCCTTTTACTATTGTATTTGCTATAACGTCTACGTCTAATTCTGATTTTACATGTTGGATTGGGTTATAGCTATCACTACTATCTGGATTGACTAAATTTAATAGTTTTATTTCATATCCTTGTGATTTTAAATATCCAGCTGTTGCATCGTATATTTCGCCCTTTGGATCTGTAAATATATATGAGCCTAAACATTGATGTGCATTTGGAATTGTATATGCTGAAGATTTACCAGATCCAGAACCTCCGACTATAAGCACGTTCGTATTTCCTAATTTATCAAGTGGTAAATAGTTATCTTCTGCAAGTATAATTCCTGCATTTTTACTTAATACTCTATATTGTTCTCCTCCTGTACTCCAGTCACTTGAACCATGTTCTATTTTATCATAACTTCCTCTTTTTCTAGCTTTCCATAATCCTATTCCTAAACAAATTGCAAAAAATATTGAAAAGAATAAAGTTGAAGTTGTAAATGTTTTTACATATGCAGTTTTTAGGAAATTTCCTATTCCCTTCATATTAACAATATATTCCGTAAAATTAGTTATAAATACGCCTAAATCAAAAGCACCGATTGACATTACTATCAACTATTGCGACTGCAAGCGGAGCTATTACAAATAGTTCCGCAAACAACCAAAATACAATAGTTATAATAATGCCAATCTTGTGCTTTTTTATTTTAACCCATAAATTATCATCCATAATATTCTACCTTCTCATTGGTTTTATAAATTATATTATCTTGTAATATCTTGTTGTGATATTGATTGTCCAGTAATTCCTTTTCTTATTCTATGTTTATTTTCCATTTCTCCTATTTGACTTTCTGTTAATCCTCTTATATCCATATCTGGAGTAGCATTAAATGCTGTTATTTCTATAACATCATTTTCTAATATTTCTGATCCTATTCCTCCATGATTTTTTGTAGACATTTTATATTTGTCTAATTCTTGTTCAATTCCATAAAAAGTTGATTTTACATCGAATTCTTTCACTTTAAACATCCTCCTATTTATTTTTATCTCTTATTTCAAAACTAAAATAAGATTTATATGGTCTCAATTTACATTTTCCTTTTGCTTCATTCGTTTCTTTATCCAAATAAATCATTGGTTTAACTTCTTCCGCAGTCTCTGGATCTATGATTGTTATTGGTCTTCTTAAATTTGGTGTATATTTAAAATCTTTAAGTTCCATTGGTGTTTCTGAATATAATGTATCGAACTTAATAGGCATTGGTTTCTTTGATATTCTTACTTTATCATCCTTTAACACTCCTAAATTAACTACTACTTTCTGTGGACCAAATGATAATATAACTAAGTCTTCTCCTTCTGGTTCTGGATAATCAACAAAAAAAGTTTTTTTCTTGTTTGTACCATTTATTTCCTCAGAAAATACTAGTCTCTCGACTGTGTATCTTGGATACTTATTACGTAATTCCTTGGCAGTTTCATTGATTCTATATATAACTGTGTTAACCCCTTGAGGATCAGTTATACTAAAATATTTACCTTGAAATCCTTTAGCCATTTTACACCTCTTTCTTATTTTTTCCTTGGTTAAACTACTCTTTTATTATACCATCTTTTATGTTATATGTCAACTAAATCAGGTTTTTTGCATCTTTATTAGAATTTGTTTTGAGTAATTTAATTTTTTTATTGACTATTTTTATCTAATTCTTTTAATTTTGTATATTCTTTTTCTTGTTCTTTATCTAATTTTTTAGGAAATACAATCTTTGTAACTACTTGTAAATTGCCTCTTTTACCTTTTCCATCTTTATACCCTTTTTCTGCTATTTTTATAGTCTCTCCACTACTACAGCATTTTGGTACAATTATATTTATATCTTCATCAAATAAACTTATTTTTTTCTTTGTTCCAAGAGCAGCTTCCCAAGTTGTAATTGGAAGTTCTGCATAAATGTCAGTTCCTACTAACTTATATTTACTATCATTTTTAATATTTACTATAACAAGTAAATCACCATTTTTTCCACCGTTTTTTCCTCTTTTGCCTTGTCCAACAATTCTTATTTTATCGTGATTTTGAACTCCGGCTGGTACTTTAAAAGAAAATGATGTTTCTTTTCCATTAACTGTTCTTAGCTTTAATTGTTTATTTACTCCAAAAAAAGCTTCTTTTATAGAAATGTCAATTTCTGTGTCAATGTCTTCTCCGTACACTGGAGCAGTTCTTTTTTCCAGCTTTGTTTTATATGTGCCACCTAAAAAAATGTCTAAAAACATTTCTTTAAAAGTTCTTTTTTCTTTTTTTGCTTTGTGCTTCTTATTTCCAATATATCTATTCCACTTAAAATCATACTTTCTTCTTAAAGTTGAATCACTTAAAGTTCTATATGCCTCATTTATGTCCTTAAAAATTACCTCTGCATCACTATTTCCAACGTTTATATCAGGATGAAATTTTTTGGCTTTTTCTCTATATGCAGTTTTTATTTCATCAATACTTACTTTATTTGATTCAAGTCCTAGTATCTTATAGTAATCCTTAAAAATCATTTAACATCCTCCATATATTATGGTATTTTTATTATAGCTTATTTTTTTTCATTTATCAATATATAATTTCTAGTTTTTATACTTTCTTCTAATATTGGCCTTCCTCTTTTCATGTTATTTAAAATTGTGTTGTCAATATTTTGCAAAATTGCTTTGTTTATATTTTCAAATGCAAGCTTTCTTAGGTTCTCTACACCTTCATATTTCCTTGTTTCATCAATTTTATCTGCTATAAAAACTATTTTTTCAAGCATTGACATTCTTACTTTTCCAGTTGTATGATTACTAATTGCCCTACACATTTCTTTGTCAAATTTATATTTTTTTCTGCACATGTCTGCTGCCACTTTTCCATGCAAAGTAACTCCTACAAACATCTCCATTTTAGAAACATAAATTTCATTATTTATGACATATTTTTTTAATTCATCCAAAGGAAGCTCTTTTGCCATATCATGCATTAGAGCCGCCTTCATAACTCTTTGTTTATTAACTCTGTAATGCTCAGCTAACCTTCCACTCATTTCCATTACACATATACTATGCTTATATCTATCTTCTTTTAAATATCTTTTTAGTTCTTCTTTTAGTTCATTTATTTCCATTTTTCACTTGTTTATGTTAGTTTACTACTAACGTATCCTCCTTTTTTATTTCATTGCTAAATTTATTAGCTCATCTAATAATTGAGAGTAAGATATTCCTGCTTTATCCCATAATTTTGGATACATACTTATTTCTGTAAATCCAGGCATTGTATTTATTTCATTTAATATTACTTTATCTGTGTCTTTTTCAACGAAGAAATCTACTCTTGAAAGTCCGCTTCCACTAACTGATTTAAAAGCTTTTATAGCTAGCTTTCTTATTTCTTCAATTTTCTCATCAGATAAATCTGCTGGTATTACTACCTTTGATTCTTTGTTTTCATATTTTGCATCATACGAATAAAATTCTTCTGCTGATAAAATCTGACCAACTGTTGAGGCTTTTACTTCATCATTTCCTAATACAGCACATTCAACTTCTTTTCCAACTATTGCTTCTTCAATCAAAATCTTTCTATCATACATTAAAGCTTCCGCTATTGCTTTTACTAATTCTGCTCCATCTTTTGCTTTATTAACACCTACTGAAGATCCCGAATTAGATGGCTTTACAAATACAGGAAACTTTAATTTTTCTTCTACTAATTTAATTATCTCATCATTTTCAAGTTTTAATTCATCAAAGTTTTCATCAATATATGTATTTCCATCCTTGATATAAATATATTTTGCTTGTGATATTCCTGCTTTTTCAAGTATAACTTTTGTATATACTTTATCCATACAAACACTAGAAGCTAAAACCTTACATCCTACATAAGGAACTTTAGCTAGTTCTAGCATTCCTTGAATTGTGCCATCTTCTCCATATAATCCATGTAATATAGGAAATACTACATCCATTTCTTTTAATAGCTTAAATATATCCTTTATTTCTCTTTCTCTTTTGTCAATCCATTTACCTTCTTTTGTAATAGTTAATGGATAAATATCATATTTACTCTTGTCTAAATTGTCAATGACATTTTTCCCTGAAATCATTGACACGTCATGCTCTGTTGACATTCCTCCATAGATAACTGCAAGCTTTATCATATTATACCTCCTCTAAACTTCTTACAATTTCACCAAACTTCATTGAATTAGATGCCTTTAATAAAATTGCATCTTGTGGTTGTATAATATTTTTTATTCTAGAGGCTGCTTCTTCATTACTATTACAATGAATTTTATTAGATATTTTTGCATTTTCATTTATATATTTTCCTAAGTTTCCTACTGTTATAAGTATATCAATGTTATTTATTATATCTCCAATTTCTCTATGTAATTTTTCTGAATATTCACCAAGTTCAAGCATATCGCCTAAAACTGCTATTTTCCTTCTTCCTTCAATTTTTTCTAAATATTGTATTGCAGCTTTCATTGAGTCATAATTTGCATTATATGTATCATTTATTATTATTGCTCCTGATGGAAGATTTACTATTTCCATTCTATTTTTTGTTAATTCAAAACTTGATATTCCTTGCTTTATTTGCTCAATTAAAATACCAAAATAACTTCCTACTGCAATTGCACATAAAGCATTTAATACAAAATGCTCTCCTGCAACTGGTACTTCAATTTGTTCTCCATTCATATTAAATATACTTTTATTTTCATATAATTTAATATCTTCTGCAACATAATTACTATCTTTATTATTAATTCCATAAGTAATAACATTATAATTATCACTTGATACTATTTGATTTTCTTCGCTTATGCTGTTTTCTTTCCAAGCATTTAGTAAATCATTGTCATTATTTATAACAATACTATTCCCTTGCAAACCCTCTAGTATTTCTAGCTTAGCTTTTAAGATATTTTCCCTTGAGCCAAGATTTCCAATGTGTGCTGTTCCTATATTAGTAATTACAGCTAAAGTTGGTTTTGCAATATTAGTAAGCAAGCTTATTTCACCTAAATGATTCATCCCCATTTCTATAACCATTGCATCTTCATCTTTCAAACTTAATATTGTAAATGGTAGACCTATATTATTGTTTAGGTTTCCTTGTGTTTTTAGCACATTATATTTTTGTGACATAACTGATGCAATTATATCTTTTGTACTTGTCTTTCCAACACTTCCTGTTACTGCAACTACTGGAATATTGTATAGACTTCTCTTATATCTTGCCAAATCTTGAACTGCTTTTATTGTGTCTTCTACTAATATAATATTGCCTATTTTTTCTTCTGGCATTTCACTTAATATACAAGCAATAGCACCTTTTTCTATTGCAGTTTTATAAAATTTATTTCCATCAAATTTTTCACCTTTTATTGCAACATATACATCACCTTGTTTTAAATTTCTTGTATCTCTTTCAAAGTCTTGTGCTTCAATATTTTCATTTCCACATACAAGTTTTCCTTTTGTGATTTCTATAATTTCTTTTAATTTCATACATTCTCTCCATTACTTTTTTACCTATTATATGCTATTGAGTTTGTTTTTACAAGTAAAAAAACAGGAATAATTCCTGTTTTTATTTGTATATTATATAATTAAGTTGTCAACGTTCCATTAGGTGTATCTATTATCATTAGAATATCTTCTTCTGCTCCAGTTTCTACATTTATATAAACTAAGAAATTATTTTGTTCAGTTTTTCCTTTTATTTCCCAACACATTATTTCTGTGTTCCATTCAGTTGGTATGATTGCTAAATCTGTTCCTATTATTTCTAATTTAGGGTTAATTAGTTCTTTTGCTTTTTCTTCTGTAATTTTAACTTCTGCTAAGTCTCTAGTTTCTTTATGACAATTTAAATATCTAGTTGATTCAAGGCCTAAAATTTCTCCATTATCCAATGCTATTTTTAACTTTATTAAATCTGGGTACATTATTACATCATCTTGCATATAAGCATAATTTACAGTTAAAACTCCATCTTCTTTCATATAATATGTTTCTTTCATGTTTTTATATTCCCTATTTTGTAAGAATTCTTTTCCTTTATTTACAGCATCTTCTTGACTTATACTTTCATCTTTAACTTGTCTATCGCAATTCATTGCTACAACATGTCCACCTTTTTTTGAAACACTTATTGAATAATTTTCATCTTTGTTTTTAGCAGTTACATTAAAGTTATAACATTGTATATTTGCATTTTGTGATTCTTCTGTAAAATTTATTTCTTCTACCTTATCTTCTCCTATGAAACTCTTGGCTATTTCTTTTGCTTTTTCTTGATCTATTTCATCTCCAGTAAGTCCAACCATTTCTGTATTATCCAAGCCTTCTGAATATGCTCCATCATAGATTAGTCCTGAATATTGATGTAATTCATCTTCTATATTAGAAAAGCTTGATTGTGTAACAGTTTCATCTTCACGTGAAAATACTCTAGAGCCTGCACTGTCTAATTCTCCCCATCTAATAGTTCCTGAGAAAAGGTCTGTTTCTAATTGATATAATGTGTTCTTTAGATTCAAACTATGTTCATGTAATTGAGTGAGGTTATCTAATTCTTCTTGTGATAATGCTTCTCCTTTTATTGTCTTTTTAGAAATTGTATAGCAGTAATCTCCTACCTGATGTAAAAATTTTTGTGTATTTTCTAATTCTTGAGTTTGTATTGGTAGTCTTGATAAATATGCTTGTGCTAATGCTGTCTCTTTATTTATGTTTGCAAAATTTTCTGTTGCGTGTTCACTACTATATGATATTGTTGCTTTTGCTAGTAATTTTTCTGTATCATCTACATATTCTAACAATTGATAGAAAGCATGATTGTATCCGTTTTCTGCTAATTGTCTATAATTTCTTGATTCTTTATATGCATATACTACTAAAGCTACAATTATTATTACAAGTGTAACTACTAATGTTAGCATTTTCTCACTTCTTAATCTATCTTTCCATTCATAAATTTTGTCTTTAATTTTTCCCATACTATTTTTTGTATAAATTAATTATACAAATTTCTCCTTCCTGATTTTTTAGTAGTTTTTACTAATTTTACTAAAATATTCATTCTAGCATAAAAATATAGCTGTTACATGCAACTGATTTTTATCTTTGGTCATAATAAAAAGGCTGTTTAAACAACCTTTTTCATTTTTTTATAATTCAGTTCTTCCTTCAAAAGCTTTTCCTAAAGTAAATTCATCTGTATATTCTAAGTCTCCTCCAACAGGAATTCCATGGGCTAATCTTGTTGTTTTTATCCCCATTGGTTTTATTAATTTTGAAATATACATTGCAGTTGCTTCTCCCTCAACTTTCGGATTAGTAGCTAGAATTACTTCTTTTACGCTACCATCCATTAGTCTAGCTAATAATTCTTTTATCTTAATATCATCTGGTCCAATACCATCCATTGGTGATATAGAACCGTGTAATACATGGTAAAGTCCTTTATATTCATGAATTTTCTC
>CANRBH010000028.1 GCA_947628825.1 uncultured Clostridia bacterium
AACATAAATAAATTTTTTCATATTTATGTTTTATATCATAAGAAGTTTAAAGTTTACACAAACTTTACGATACTCTCATAAATATTCTTATTTTATTTTTTCTATTTCTTTTATTGTTAAATTTGTTATTTCACTTACTTCTTCTTTACTTAATCCTTTTTCTAGTAATTTTTTCGCTATTTCTTTTCTAGTTTGTTTTCTTCCATCTTCATATCCCGCATCTCTTATGCCATCTTCATCCATTATTGCTTTTTGTCTTAAAAAAGCTAGCCTTTCCATTTTCTCATCTTCGGTCATTTCTTTTACCTTTATTACTGCATCATTTATTTCTTCATTTTCTTTCATTATAGTCTTGACCTCCTTCGAATTAGGATTGTCTAAAAATAACATCCATTGTGCTTTTTCATCTTTTTTGTTATTCCTGTACATATCTTTTGCTTTATTTAATTCTATTATACGCACTTCTAAATCTTCTGTCAAGATTTTTTCACGTTTTTTCGTTTCTATGAAATTCCATATTGTTTCCATTTCTTTAAATTCTTTAGTTTGTTCTAATTTAAAGTCTATTATTGCTATTAAGACTACTCTTTTTAATTTATAATATTTATTACCTCTATTTATTTGGCTACTATACATTTTTGTTAAATACCATAAAAGCCTTTTTATAAAATCTGTTCTTTTTAATAGCTGTATTTCTACATCAACTTTTTCTTTGTTGTTAATATCAAGTTGTAAATCTAAAATTCCTAACTTGTCATTAGGTCTTTCTCTTATTAAATCTTGGTCTTCATTGATAATTATAGAATTTATTTTTTCTTCTAATAGGGCCTGTACAAAAGACTTTGTAATTTCTATATTGTTTTTACTAAATAAACTTTGAAAAACTATATCTATCTTTGGTTCTAATAATTTCTTTTCATCTTTTGTTATTGAATTGTTAATGTTCTTTTCCATATATAAATCTCCTTGAATTAAATCTTTTTGAAAAAATTTTCATTAATAATTATTTTAAAATAATATAACATATTTTGCCATTATTGAATAAAAAAAATAAATATCTTACATATTAGTTAATAAGTTAATATTAGAAATTTAACTTTTAGAATAGAAAAATATTAAAATAAGTTATTATTACATTAAATATGAATATAATAACTTATTTTAATTATTTATAAATTATTTTCTAAGTATTTAATATCTTCTTGTGTATTTTTGGCTTTTTCTTCTTCATGTTCTGTTATTTTTTTCATACTTTCAAATAATCCGTTATCATCTGAGATTCCACTAATTACAATTCCTGCAAGTAAAAGCATACTAATAATTATTGCTACTAACATTCCTAAAACTATTCCACTTTCTTTTTTCATTTTTACCTTCCTTTTAATAATCTTCATTAGTAAATATTCATTACTTTAAGAAGAGTATAACATAATCTATTATTTATTTACAATATATATTTTTTATTTTTACTTAACATTTATTTTACAAAATTGTATTTAGTTTTTTTCTTGCTCTACGTTTAAAAATTTTATTACATCTCCATAGATATAAAAGCTTCCTACTATAAATATAACATATTTACTATATTTTTCTTTTACTAAGTCTATTGCTACTTTTAAATCTTCTATATATAGTTCTTGATTAGTTGTATATTTTTTTGCTGTTTCTAAAAGTTCTTCTTTTGAAACATATCTATCTTTATTATTTCCATCTGTAAAAATAAATATTGATTTTTCGTCTTTTAAAATTTCTTTTAACATACTATTATAGTCTTTAGATTTTAAAATTGAAATTATGTATACTTTTTTATTATTCTTATAGTACATATTTATAGAGTTGACTAAGTTTTCCATTGCTGGTTTGTTATGTGCTCCATCATAAATAATTAAAGGCTTTTTACTAATAGTTTCAAATCTTGCTTTATGTATTACTGTTTTTAATCCTTCTTTTACACTTTTATCAGAAATCTTGTATGATTTTTTATTAAGTATATCTACCGCTTCTAAACAAATACTTGCATTATATATTTGTTTTTCTCCTTTCAAATTAACTAATATATCTTTATATTTTTTATAATCAAATTTCTGATAATCTTTATCATATGAATAGTTAGATATATTATCCTTTTCAATCAAATGTAAGTTATTATTATTATCTAAACAAGCTTTTTTTATAACATTATTAACTTCTTCTTCATCTTGCTTTACAAATATGGTATCCGAGTTTTGTTTTATTATTCCCGCTTTTTGCTCAGCTATTTTTTCCAAAGTATCACCTAGTATGCTCATATGGTCATATCCAACACTTGTTATAATTGATATAAGTGGATTAACTATATTAGTGCTATCATATAAACCTCCTAATCCTACTTCGAGTACAACAAAATCACAGTTATTTTCTTTAAAATATAAAAATGCCATTATTGTTTCAAATTCAAATAAAGTGATTCTATGATCTCCTAAAATAGAATATTCATTTACTTTGGGCCAAACTCTATTTATTAGTCCTTCCATTTCCTCATCTGTTATATTCTTATTATTTATACTTATTCTTTCATTATACTTTATTAAATGAGGACTTAGAAATTTTCCAACTTTATATCCAGCTTTTATTAAAATATTCGTCATCATTTCAGCACAACTTCCTTTTCCATTTGTGCCTGCAATATGTATTACTTTTAAATCTTTTTCTGGATGATTAAATTTATCACAAAGAAATTTTATTCCCTTTAATTCTACATTTTTTGTTCCTTTATAAAATTTAGATAAAAAACTTTCTACAGCTATTCTCATATATGTTTCTCCATTTATAATTCCATTATTTCATCTTCCAAATATATGCTTTCTGGTTATTTCTAATAAACCTAATTTTGTAAACTCTATAACTTGCACTTTTGATCTATCATTTTTTAAAGCACTTTCCATAGTAGCTTTGATCTTTTGTCTATCTATTTCTTTAACCATATCAATATAGTCAATTATAATAATTCCACCTATATCTCTTAATCTTATTTGTTTAGCAATTTCTTTAGTTGCTTCTAAGTTAACTTTAAGTATAGTGTCTTCTAGTTCTTGATTTCCTGTAAACTTTCCAGAGTTAACATCTATTGCAGTTAAGGCTTCACATTTATCTATGGTTATAAATCCTCCGCATTTAAGCCATACTTTTCTTGGCATATCTGAATAATCTTTGATATCTTTTATTTGTATTTTTAGTTTTTTGTCTATATTTTCTAAAATGTAATTCTTTGTTTCTTCTGTATCTACATAAATTTCCAAACCTGTTGGCTCAAAGTCTGTAATCAGCTTTCCTATTAAACCGTTATTATCATATATTTTTACAGGCTTATTATTTTCTTTTTCATATTTTTCTTGTATTTCTAAAATCTTGCTCCATTTTTTTTCTAATTCTTCAATATCTTTTTTTATTTCTTCTTCATTTATTTTAAATGATGATGTTCTTATAATAGCTCCGTAATTTTGTGAAATATATTTTTTTACTATTTGCACTAGTCTTTCTTTTTCTTCTACATCTTCTATTTTTGTCGATACAGAGATAAAGTTTGTGTATGGCATTAAAACAATATACTTACCTGTAAGTTTTATATCTTTAGTAACTCTAGAGCCTTTTTGATCATCACAATCTCTTTTTATTTGCACCAATATTTTATCACCTTGTTTTAAAAGTTTTTCTATTTGGTACTTTTCAATATCTATATTCACATTACCAGTTACATTGCTTTGTTTTGGAAGTATGTCTTTTATATGTATTAAAGCATTTTTTTCTTCACCAATATCTATAAAAGCAGATTGCATACCTTTTACTACATCTTTAACAATACCAATATAAATATTTCCTTCTAGTCTTTTTTTGTTTGTGTCTTCAGTATAAAATTCAACTAGATCGTCTTCTTGGTATACAAATATTTTTATTTTATTTTTTTCTTTTTTTATTTCTAATCTTGTTTGCATCATTGAAGTTTTCTTATATACCTCTTTACTTTTTTATTTTATCTTTATAATTTTTATCATTAGTTCATTTTTTAGTTCTAGTTTAATTCATTCATAGCATTATCTATACCATTCTTTATTATAGCTTCAACAGACAATGCTGCTTTTTCTATTGATGGAGCAAGCTTCTCATATTCTTCATCTTTTAGTTTTCCTATTACATAAGATACAAGTATTTCTTTAAATTCTGGCATTCCTGTTCCAATTCTTACATGTGGAAATTCTGTTGTTCCTAAATGCTCTACTACTGACTTCATTCCATTATGAGTTCCTGCTCCACCTTTTTTTCTTAGTTTTACTACTCCGACATCTAAATCAATATCATCATATATTATAATAATATTTTTATTATCTATTTTATAAAAGTTTTTAACTTGTTCTATGGACTTACCACTTTCATTCATATATGTTTGTGGTTTTAATAAAATAACTTTTTCACCTTCTATTGTTCCGCTTCCATATATCCCATCAAATTCTTTTTTATTTAATTCAATGTTATTTTTTTTTGCTAATAAGTTTATTACATCAAATCCCATATTGTGTCTTGTCTTGCTATACTCTGGTTCTGGATTTCCTAATCCTACAACTAAATACATATGCTTTCTCCTATTTTTAATCTTTGATTTATAAATTTTTCTAATGACTATATTATAATAAACTTATCTCTAGTTTTCAAGTTAAACAATATTTTTTATTATTTTAACAAATAATTAGTTACTAAACATAAATATAGTTATTTTTGAGATAGCCGCGTAGCGACCAAGCGAAGCGCGAATGGAGCGACAACCGTCAGGTTGCCTAGCGACAACAAGGCTTGAGAAAATAACTATATTTATGTAATTAACTTTTATTGCTGTGAATTATAACAATAATTATTATTTAATAATCATCTTTCTTACTTTAATAAACGCTACAACTAATGCCATAAGTATACAGCCTATTCCAGCAATAATTTTTCCAGCACCTGTTCTTGGCATTATAACTACATCATTTTTGTCCTCATTATCGTTTAAATTACTTTCTTCTATATCTATTGATTGAACTGAAACTCTATTGCTTACTGTACCAATTACATCTGCTCCATCCTTTTTAGTTAATACTAATTCATATTCTAAAGTTTCACCAGGATTGATATTTTCTATATTTATATAAACTCTATCTGATGCAATAGTCCATAGTGGATTATCTTCTTGAAGAGCCATATATCCTTCTGGTAAGTAATCTACTAAAATGCCTTTTCCATCTCTTTCCTCATCATTTGTAACTTTAATTGTATAGTATATTTTACTACTTGTGCTTGAATTTGCTTCATTCAAGTTTGTTTCTATTTTTCCTAGCTTATTTTTTAATTCATGATAGTTTCCATTTATCTCTGCCTTTTTTAAGTTCATATCCACTTTTAAATTAAATTTTAATTTTTTATAGTAGAAATTTATTACTGCTCTTCCTCTGCCAATTAAAACACAATCTTCTTCTGGTCTTTGTACCAATTTATAATAATCAAATTGCTTTTCCTCAAAACTATAGATTGTTCCTTCTAATACATTTTCGTCAATTTTGTCTAAAATGTCATTAGTGTCTATATCTATATAATTTACTACTATGCTACTTTTATAAGCATAATAGTAGTATACTTCATATTCATATCTTTCTAATTTATGCTTATTGCTATCTGGCTGATTTACTAATTCATAGTTATCAAAACTTTTTATCTCTGATGTTACTATATCTCCTTCTATGCCTTCTAAAACAACGCTATCTAATACATCCGAATTTCCTTTAGCAATATATTTAACAACGATCCTTCCTTTATGTTTGTAATAATATGTAATTTCCTGTTCCTTTTTTGTAAATGTAGTTTCTTCTGGCTTTTTAGTAAGCACATAATCTTCAAATGTTTTTTCTTCTGCTACTACTTTGTCTCCTTCTTTTCCAGTAAGAGTTTCTTCTGCCATTAAATCTCCTGTTGTTTCATCAACATATTTTACTTTTACTTTTGCATTGCTATATTTGTAATAATATTTTACATTTACATCCTGATGTGGCATTGTTCCATTTGCATTGCTTGGAACTTCTACTAAAGTATAGTCTTTTACCTCTTTTTTCTCAGTAGTGTATTTATCATCTTCTACTACTTTTTGAGTATAAGATTCTGCTACTTTACTACCATCAAATGCATCTAAGTAATCAGCATTTACATTATATTTATTTTTGTAATAAAAATTAAATGTTTGTAAATCTTCTTTTAGAGTAACTGTACTTTCCTCAGGCCTATCACATAATACTTTATCTTTATATTGTCTTTCTTCAAGTTCAACTGTTTCTCCAACAGGTCCTGTTTTTATTGTACTTTCTATTGTTTTGTTTGAATATTTTTCAATGTAATTTGTTTGCACTCCAGAACTTTGTAAATTAAATGATGCAAATAAGTTAGATGTTCCTCCTGCTCTTTCCATATAAAATAATTTTAATGTATGTTTTCCTTGTGGTAACATACCGTTTTCAAAAGCTACATTTTCAACATCATATATATCTACGATGTTTTGTTCATCATAAACACGTGAATAATTTACAAGGTTTTTTGCAAAATTGATACTTCCATCTTGCTTAATATGTACTCCTCCTAAGTCTAAAACTAAAGTATCATCTACAAATACCCATACATCATCATCTCCTGAAAAATTAAATATCATATCATCATATTCTCCAGTTGATGAGTTCTTTACTTTACCATCTGTTGTCATATAAAAAGGTATTTCTATTCTTGCAGTAAAATACAAATTTCTATTTCCTTGTATTAATGTATCATCATTACAATTATTGAATGGAAAAAATCCATCTCTTGCACCTTTATGTAATATAAATTTTTTATTTTCATAATCTTTGCTTAAATGGTATTCATTACTATTAAAACTGTAATATCCATTTGCCTCTTTTAAAAATGGCATTTGCCAGTTTGTTAAAAATTCATTATATGGTTTATAGAACCCAGTTTCTCCCGAACTAGGAAATAATGTTATACCATTGTTAAATCTATCTGTTACCATAAGATTTCCATCTACTAACTTTTTATTAACTAACCCTTGTAATACACCACTACATTGTACTTGTATATTAGTTCCAATAAAGCTATTTTGAATTCCTCCAATAGACATTCCTTGTGTGTTTCCAAAAAGTATTGATTTTTTATCTATATTTTCTCTTTCTTTCAATGGTTTTGCATAATATTCTTCTGGTGTCATTCCTCTCATTAGTTGATTATAGTATTCTGGATTTATATCAACAAATGTTGAATTTACATATCTGATGTTATTTTCATCCACATTTGTACAAGCTTCCAATGCATTGGATTTTAGATTTGCACCTGCTGACAATAATGCAAGAATAGTTGTTCCTGCAACTAATCCTTGCTTTAAAAATTTTGTTTTATTCATTTATACTCCTTTTCTAATAAATACTTTTGTATTTACATTTGGTTAAATTTTGTTTCATTTACATTTGGTTAAATTTCTTTATTTGATTTTTGTTAATTTTTTTGCATTTCAATTGCTTAATTTTTCTTAAGTTTTGCTATTTATACTTAAGTTTTTCTTTAGCTTTAATTAAATAATAATCTTTTATGGAAAATTTTAAGATTAAAATTTTTTGAAAAAATAAATATATAAAAAATAAGAACAGAATTGTTTAAATTCCATTCTTATTATAACTGGAAAATTATGTTATGTCAAGAAAAATCGTACGACAAAATTCGACAAATTATTCATATTCCTTTTCTAAACATTTATTTAAATATGTTTTTGTGAGAATTTTAAGTTCTTGTTTATTTTCATCTGACATTTCAAAAGAAAATATTTTTTTTGGTTCTGCCCATATAATATATTTGATTGCTTTAACTGTTGAATCAGATATTGCAATTGCTCCTTTATCTATTTTTCCACAAGTTTTACATTTTAGTCCATTGTCCTTTAAACTAAAATATGAAAGTTCTTCAGTTTTTCCACAATTTGCACACTTTTCCACAATAGGTCTAAATCCTATTATGCTAAGTAGTCTTAATTTAAAAACTGACAAAATAAAATCTAAGTCTCTATCTGACTCTGATATCATATATATTGTATTTAGTGTAAGTTGCAAAATTTTATATGTATTTTGATTTTCATCAGTAATATCATTTACAATTTTAGCAACAAGAGCTGCATATTTTAGCTTATCTACATCTAATCTAATATTATAAAATATTTCTATTGGTTCACATGAATTTATACTATAACTACTAGCTCCTTTATATAATAAAAATTCCCCAAAACATAGAAATTGTGTTCCAGCCATAAGTGCACTTTTAGGTCTTCTTGCACCTTTTGCTGCACATCCAATTTTTCCTATGTCTGGGGTGAGTAGAGTTACCATTTTATCATTATCGCCCATATTATTTTGAGCCAATATAATTCCTTTTGTTTTTATAACTCCCATTCCTTTATTTTCCTATTTCTATTTGCATAAATTTCTTTATTTTCAATAAGATTTTTTTCATTAGCGTCTTTAATTGCTTTATCTACTTCCATTAACTCCATAAAAGTATTTATATCCCCTGTATTTTTAAAAGTATTCCATGCAATTTGTTTTAACATAAGTCTCTCCTATTCTTCAGTCTATCTTAATATCTATAATTATAGATATGTATATTTAATCTTAAATTTATTTATACTTTAATCTTAGTCATTCGTTTTAAGCTTCTTTATAATTTAATTTTTTGTTTTAAACTTATTTACAATTTAACTCTAATCTTTTGTTTTGAATTTACTTACAATGCCATCTAAATTTATCCAATCTTCTTTTACTTTAACCCATATTTTTAAATTTACTTTGGTTTCTAACATTTTTTCTAAATCTTCTCTTGCAAAGCTTCCTATTTTTTTCAGCATCTGTCCTTGCTTTCCTATTATTATGCCCTTATGTGATTCTCTTAAACAAAAAATTGTTGCATCTATATCAAAAATTTTTTTATCTTCTTTTGTTTTTCTTGTTTTCATTTTATTAGTTTCTACTAATATACCATGTGGTACTTCATCTTGTAATAACTTTAAAGCTTTTTCTCTAATTACTTCTTCTACTAATTCTCTTAATGTTTGATCTGTATATTCCCCTATATCATAATATGCAGGACCTGCTTTTAAGTTTTTTTCTATTTCAATTAAAATTTCATTTATATTTTTTTTCTGTTTTACTGAAACTGGTATAATTGCTCTAAAATCATATAATTCTTTGTATTTATCAATTATTTGTGCTAGTTTTACACTATCTATTAAGTCTATTTTATTTATTATTAAAATTGTAGGTTTATTAGCTTGTCTTATTCTTTCAACAGTAGCTTCATCAACTCTTGGCATATCTGCTTCAATTACATATAGCACTACATCAACATCTGGAATTGAATCAATTGCTGACTCTACCATAACATTTCCTAATTTTGATTTTGGTTTATGAATTCCTGGTGTATCTATTATTATTATCTGCGAATTTTCTCTATTTATTATTCCTTTAACATTTTTTCTCGTTGTTTGTGGTTTGTTTGTAATAGCTGAAATTTTTTCTCCAACTAATGCATTTATTATACTTGATTTTCCAACATTAGTTCTACCAATCACTGTTACAAAACCTGATTTAAATTCTTCCATTTCTCTTCCTTTTTTGATTGTTATCATATTCATAAATATTTTTAGCTATTAGTATTATTTACATTTACACTATTTGCATCTTCTGGCTCATTTCCTACAATTTGGACATTTGCATTTATTGGACATATCTGTACAAATGTATTTCCATCATTCATCTTTATTTCTTCTCCAGATAAATCAGTATAAACAGTTTTTCCTGCTCTTGATGTTTTTGTACATTTTATTTTTATAGCTCTTCCATTTGTTATATAATATCCTTCTTTTGTTCCTATTGTTGTCATTGTTTGTCTTCCTTTATTTTCGCCATCATTTAGAGTACTATTTGCTATAAATTCTATTATAATATTTTTAGCTGTATAATCTTCTCCTGTATCCCAATCTACTTCTTTTCTATTTCTTGTATAACGCAAATATACTTGATTTTCGCTATCATATTCCCATCTTACAGTATTTGATGTTGAATATGGTACAGTTACTGTATCTGCTTTTTGTCCATCTTCTAAATTTACATCATCTACAGTATAATTAAATGGACTATATGCAGTTGATGTTGTTCTATATCCTTTCTTTTCTGCGATAGTTAAAATATTTTGAGTTGATGTTACTGCATTATGTGGTGCTTTTTTATCTTTTACTCTCCAAAATTCTGTACTTGATTGTGTTATTCCATTTATGTTGTTTACTCCTAGAGTTTTAATGTCCGACTCTGCTTGTGGACTCCAACCATAATGTACATATATTGCATCATTCTCTAAAGCATAGTCTAAGAAATAATGTCTTGAGCTTCTTATTGGTCCTACTTTTGGAAGGTCTTTTCCTTTTAATATAGCCATAAGTCTAGACTCTCCGCCTTCAACAATTATCTCATAAACTGCATAAGCATCTTTTAATCCTGCGTGTGGAAGTGCATTAACATTGTTATCTATCATAAATGCAATAGGTCTTGCGTCTCCTACAAAGGTTTGTAATGTTTTTTGTTCTACAACAATTGTATTTTGTTCTTCTACATCATTTATATTAGATGATGCTTCTTCACCTTTGTAAAAAATTTTATATGCATAAGCTGCACCTACTGCTATTGCTGATATTATTACAATAATTGTAAAGATTAGAAGTGCTTTATTTTTCTTTTTTTGCTTATTTACTCTTCTTCCTTCCATACTTACATCTTGTGTTATATTTGATTACTAACACATCCTCCTTTATTTTATTATATATTATCACTGCATTTTACTATAAATTATTGCTATATTTTAAATAAAGTTAGTCCATATACTAATACAACTACAAGTACTCCCATAAATGAACCAAATAACACTTCTCCAATAGTCTTTTTATCATTTAATCTATTTCCAGCTACCATTAATGATAATATTAATGCTAAGCAAAATACTATTAAATTTTTTGAGTTTATCCAAATTGCAGTTAAAACTGCAAATGCTAATGCTGATTGTCCACTTGGTAAAAATTTATCTTCTTTTACTCCTCTTGAAATATCTTTTTTATTAAATGCTCCTTTCATTGCTAGTATTGCAATCACTGTTATTATTATTGCAACAAATGCTAAGTGTCTTGGTGATGTTACTATTTGATTAAATAATGAATTTGCTATAAATGATAATTCTGTTTCCCTAAAAAATAGAAAATATGCTATAATAATTGCATTTATAGCTGCTAGTACTACTGCACCAGCGCCTACATCTTTTGCTATTTTTGCTTTTGGATGATATGTATCTACATATAAATCTACTATTGTTTCTATTGCTGTGTTTACCATTTCTGCAAAAATTACAAAAAATACTGCAAATGTTAAGCATAAGAATTCTGCGGTTGTGAAATTATAAAACAAACTTAATATCATAACTATTGTTCCTAATATAAGTTGTTTTGTTATATTAGTTTGTGTTGTTGCACAATATATTATTCCATTTACTGCATTGTTTACAGCCTGTAAAAAGTTTTTATTATAGAGCCTACTGTCCTTGGCTTCATTTTCCTTTTTCATGTGAGTTTAATTTCTCCTTTATTTTCATATTTTATAATGTTCTAAATTTGAGCTTATTTATTATTTTGTAAAATTACTTTTATTTATTTAATTCTGCAATTTTAATTTTTTATCTTGTGATACTAAGTTTATTTAATACCTCATCTTCTTTTGCTCTCATAATTACTTTGTCCTCATCTTTTATATGGTCATATCCCATTAGATGAAAAAATCCATGTACACACATATATGATAATTCTCTTTCAAAACTATGTCCATATTCTTCTGCTTGCTGTTTTACTCTATCTATTGAAATAACAATGTCTCCTAATGCTTCATCTATTTCATAACCTTCTTTAATCATTTTTTCAAGTTCTTCTTTTTCAAACATTGGGAAAGATAATACATCTGTTTCTTTGTCTATATCTCTATATTCTTTATTTATTTCTTTTATTTTACTTGGGCAAGTTAAAGTTATACTTACGTATAACTTTAACTTTTCCATTTTTTCATTTTTAAAACATTCACTTATAACTTTGCTTATCAAACTTTCATAAGCTTGATTTTCATCCACTTCATCATATATTATCTCAACATGCTGTTTCATTTAATATTTCCTTTTTTAATCCTTTTACTAATTTATAATTTCCTGTTCTATATGCTTTTATTTGTCTCATATCTCCTAGTTTTACTAGACGTCCTTTATAGAATTTAACTATTTTATAATATTTATCACCATATTTCTTTAGGAATTTCATATCTTCTCTAATATATAGAATTTGTTTTCTTGTTTCATATTCATGAAGTCCTATTCCTTCTTTTGCCTTTTCTAATTCTTTACATTTTATTGAAAACTTATTATATTCTACCTTGTCTTCGTTGTTGTTCCAATAAATCTTAACTCCAAGTAATTTTTCATTATATTGGTCTATTAGTCTTAATAGTAGTTGATATGCATTTTCTCTTTTTCTTGATATTTTTGTATCTACTATTAAGCTTCTTGTATCTTTTAATAATCTTACATAGCATCTTTCAGCTACCATAAGTGGAAGACTGTGTACAAATAATTTTCTGCTTATTCCTAGTAAAATCATTCTTTTATCTAGAATATCTACTTGATCTAATTTTCCAACTTCATATGTTTCAAATAAACTACATTCTTTAATAAGTTCATCATCTTTAACATCTTTTAGTGGAACTATATTAGTTACATAATCTTCAAGTGTATCAAATATTTTATTATAAACATTTTCTTTGTCAGCTGGTAATTTCTGTTCTGGAAGTTTTATTGAATAATGTTTTAATAATCCTTTATATAATTGTTCCATTTCATATAAATATACTTTAGTGTATTCTTCTAATTGTTTTTCTTTATTTGCTTCTTTTAGATTGTTGTAATCTAAATTTAGTAAATATTGTTGCTTTTTATATTTATATTCAATTTCATCTGTTTCTTTTAAATGTATTATATTGTAATATTTAGAAAGTGCATCTTTTTCATACTCTGATGCTTTTTCTGCTATTACTTTCTTATATATAGTTTCAACTAATAATTGGTCTATGGATTCTAGATATAAAGAATAGTAATCTTCAAATTTCTTTTCTGCTGCTTCTTGTTTATCTTCTTTGCAGTTTGTCATGATTTTGTAGCTTTTCATCATAGAATTTCTTTTTATGTTAACGAGTAGATTATTAAACCCTACTTTAGTTGGGGTTAGTATTCTACTTACAGTGTTTCCTATTCTTGCAAAAAAGGTTTTCTTTGTATCATAGACTCTTAAACTTTTTTCTTCTGCTCCCATAAAAACCATCCTTTCAAAAATTGATTTTCTCCTTAGTACCTATATTTTCTATTACAGTGTATGTTACTTTTACATCGTAGTATCTATCATTTTCAGTTACTTCAGTTTGCTTATCTACTACTTCTCCACTAATCATTGAATCAAGTTTCTCTTCTAAATCGGCTGTACCAATTCTTTTTGCATCTTCTTCGGTATGTTCTTCCGTTACTTCTATTTCTTCATAGTTAGTGTATTTTATGAATTCAATAGGTAGATAAAAATTAGAAAATAATTCTACTTTTTTATTTGAAACTATTGTATCATATTTTTCAAATTTTGAAAGCTTTTTATAAAAATTTATTTTAAAATTATTAATTTTTATCGCATATTTTTTATTTATGTTCCCTGTTTTTTGTTTTTTCGTCTCTTTTTTGTAAATTTTTTCATTTTGTGAATAAATTATTTTAGCTTTTACTTCTCCATTACTATTTACATAATATTTACCTGTGTATTTTCCTTCCATCCACCCTGCTATCAAAACATCACCTTTTTTTACTTCATCACCTTTTTCAACCATTACTGTTCCATTTTGAGCGCTTATGCTAGTAATCACTCCATCTTTACTTGCTACAATATTGCTAAAACTATTTTCATCAACTATGTCTGGCTTTTCCTCTGCTTCAACAACTCTTATAATTGCATTTGTTCCTTTTACTTCAATTCCTATCCAAGCTAGATCGTCTCTATTCATTCTAATTTTATTTATTATTTCCTCTGTATTTAATTTACTTTTAAAAGTCCCAATTTTTAGTCCGTTATCCTTTGCCATATTTATAATTTCTTCGCCATTTACATTTTCTGATCCTTCTATATCAATGTTCCATATAAATCTTGATAATAAAAATATCATTATTATTAGAACAAATAATAATATGAAAAATATTTTTCTTTTCTTATATCTTTTTATTAAAAATGGTACTCCTCTTTTAGCTTTAATTTTTATTATACAACTATGTTCTCTTGCTACACTTAGTGCATCTTTAAAATCACTTGCTCCAATTTTAGCTTGCACTATACTTCCTTTTTTTCTGGTAATTCCCCACAAAAAAATTCCATTTTTCATGCAAGTATTTATAAATCTTTCAATATAATATCCTTCAATTTCTATTTTTATATAGCCTTTTATGTAATTAGATAATATTTTAAACCACATTATAAACCCCTTTTATTTATTTAACAGTTCATTTTTCTCGAAATCTACACTTTCAATCAAACCAGTTATTATCAAATCATCTTTTGTCATTTCATTCATTAAAAGATTAAAACCATTTATGTTAATCAGTCCTGTTGCCATTTTAATTCTTATGAAAAAATCTTGATATTCTAATATACATTTATAATTTTCTATTAGCATCTTATCAAATCCTACAATTGTCACTTTCGGAATATCACTTGCAATTTCATCTGGAACTCCAAATAATTTATCAAATTTACTCATTAAATAATTATACCTTCTTTCTTTAAACATAAATCGTTATTTTTGAAAATGCCGCGTAGCTGAAGCGACAACCGTCAGGTTGCTCGCGACAACAAGGCTTGAAAAAATAACTATTTATGTTTATTAAATAATGTTATTTTTCGAAATTTTCAATTGATTTAAATTCATAGCCCTGCTTTACCGCTTCTTTAATAATATAATCTAGTATATTTGCGTTATCCTTTGAAGTAGCATGTAAAAGCATTACTTCTCCATTATGAAGATTATCTAAAATCTTCTTTTTTCCATAGTCTTCTCTTCCTTGTTTGTTATTGTTCCAGTCATCATATGCAAAAGACCACATTACAGTTTTATATCCTAGATTATTTGTAAATGCTATTGTCTTTTCACTATATTCTCCTTTGGGTGGTCTTATATATTTCATTTCATAATTAAATTTCTCATATACTTCTTGATGTAAAGTCATTACATCTTCTTTAATCTTATCTTCGCTTATTTCTGGCATCGAATAATGTTTGGAGGTGTGGTTGCCGAATTATATGCCCTTCATCAATCATTCTTTGAACTACATCACTACTTGTTTTTACAAATTGTCCTGTTATGAAAAATAAAGCACATACTTTGTTTTCTTTTAAGACATCTAAAATTTTATTAGTATATCCACCTTCATAACCAACATCAAATGTAAGATAGATGTATGGTTTATCTTTGTTTCCCATTGCTATACCATTAAATTCATCTATTATTTTTTTATTTTCTGCTCCTAAGTCTGGTTGTTCATGGTTATCACTTCTTTTAATTCCCCAACCAATTTTTTTAGTGCTTAAAACTGCATTGCTATTTACTATAATGCTTGAACTATTACTCCCAATACTTGCGGCAAATATAGTGATGATTACAAATAATAAAAATGCTACCACAACAATTAAATTGATAGCTCTGTTCATACACCATTTTCTAAAGCAATCAAAATTAAATCCATTTAATCCCATAAACTCATTCCCCTTTTATTTTATCTATTTAATTATATTAAGTTTGCTAAAACTTATGAGTTCATAAAATCAAAAAAAGAAGTAAGTTATTTTTTTTACTTACTTCTCTTTAAATTATTTTACAAATTTATCTAATAATTGTTTTCTACATTTTTCTTCAAATGTATCATCCAATTTTTTTAATTCAA
>CANRBH010000029.1 GCA_947628825.1 uncultured Clostridia bacterium
GTTCTTTTCATTATTTTGCACCTCCATTTTCTATTGCTTAAATAAATTCAATCGTAGTTAATATTATATACCAAAAAACTCAATTATGTCAATAGATTAAAACAAAAAATAATTATTTTATTGTAGGTTTGTCAAACATATTTCACACTGTCTTAGAAATATCTATTATTGAAATACCTATACTGTAAATATATTTTGCAAAGTTTATTTATTTTATTATTAAATGTATTATTTTTTTATTCTAAATTAATAAATATTTATATGATATATAAGATGTTTGTCTATGATAAGAACTTACTAAATATTAAGATTATAATTAATTGATATGGCACAAGATTATTTTTTATCTTGTGCCATATAGATGGAATAGTTATCCCAATTTTTTAACCCTATGTTCCATTGTATAATGACGAGAAAGCAAACCATGTTTTGACAAAAAATTGTTGTATTTTTTTAATCTTTCTATTTCTTTACTTCTTTTTCTAGAAATAGGTCTTTTTTCAATCCAGTAGCTATCCATTGTAAATTCATAAGGCTCCTTAGTAGGTAATTCTTGTAAAAAATCAATTAATTTTTTTAAATGATATTCTCTACAACTATTACTAAGTTGTGGATATTTTGCCAAAGGTAAATTAGGTGAACAAATAAAGTAATTGCAATGAATATAATCTGGTCTTGTATCAATAATTAACTTTGCAGTATCTAAAATGTCACCCATATTTTCCGTAGGCAGTCCTAACATAATGGTTGTTGTAATTTTTACATTTGGATTATTTTTATGGATTGCTGAAAAGATTTCTCTTGCTTGATTACACGTATGCTTTTTCCCTATCATTTTTAAAATTCTGTCAGAACCCGCTTCAAGATTCATACTTAATTCAGTAATTTTTTTAGAATAACACAGTGCTTTCAAAATTTGTGGATTAATCTCACTAATGCACAGACCTATTGGAAGTTCAATTTCTTCTACTTCATTATAACTGTCAATTAAATAAATAAGTTCATGTAACATGGGTTTTCCATAAATGTCAAGTCCATATTCAGTGAGATTTTCAGCTCTAAGACTAATTTTTTTCATTAATTCTGGGGTTTTTAACCTTATTCTATCAAGATTTACTTTAATTGTATCTAAGCTAAGGCTTTCAAATTTTATTTCCATGTAAGCTCTTCGACAAAATTTACATTTATTCAAGCATCCATCTACTGGCCAAATTGCAAGATGTTTTTTTAGATCATCATAAACAAAATACTGTTCTTTAATGTCCATTTCAAACTTCTTTCCAAGTTTTTCAGTAAAATGGTCACCCCAAAATGTTATATTAGAAATAGAACCCTTTAAAAGTTTTTCTGCGTTTGCTGCTTTACCCAAAACAATAATTTCTGCACCAGGCTTTCTCTTTTTTGCAATTTTTTTCAACTCTTCTGCAACAAAGTTTGATAAGTCCTCACATCTTGCATACATATGCATATACAAAATATAATCTGCTTCTTTGAATGGAACAGTATGTTCCAAAAGCGGTAGCATTGGATAATAAGAAACCATTAGTTCACGATAGCATTCTTCTTGGGCATAAAATCTAACAAAGTCAGCATTTATTTTATACTTGCCTAAATTATCATATTCCCGTGGTTTAACTAAGCATTGATATTTTTGCTTTAAACTAACTATCATGATAATTAACTCCTTTTTTAAGATTTTTTATAGGGTAAATAAATTTCCATTGGAATTTATTGCTCACTATTATAACATAATTTACATAAAAAGTAAATTTTTTGTGGTTAAAACCATTTTATCATATTTTTGGTATTTCCTCTTTATTTTTTATATTACTGTGACATATCTGTTGTAAACCTATATTAAAATAAAAAATAATTATTTTATTTTTATTTTTTTATTGACTATTTACAACAATTTTTGATATGATATATGAGTAAAAAAAGATACTAAAGAAAATGTTATTTAAAAAGATTTCCACAGATTTTATGCAAGCTGTGGATATTAAATAACTTTTTTTATTTTATACATTAAAACAAAAGGGGAATAGGTAATGTCTAACGAAGCAATAAAAGACCTATGGATTAGGGCAAAAGAATTATTAAAAGATGAAACAACTGTAATTGCATATGAAACATGGATTCAATCATTAGATTTAAAAAGTGTTAATGATAATATTATTGTTTTAACAGCTACTAATTCATTCCAAAGAGATGCAATCGAAAATAAGTATCTTGATTTAATAACAAATACTTTTAATTATTTAACAAACAAAAAATGTAAGGTTTTAATAAAATTAGATTCAGAAGAAATAGATTCCCAAGTACAAATGCCTGCAGTAAAGAATAATAAAGTTTTACTAAGTTCAGGACTTAATCCAACGTATACATTTAATTCATTTGTTGTAGGAAATAATAATAAATTTGCACAAGCAGCAGCAATGGGTGTTGCTGAAACACCAGGTTCAAAATATAATCCATTTTTTATATATGGGGGAGTAGGACTTGGAAAAACTCACCTTATGCATTCAATAGGAAATCAAATATTAGCTAATAATCCAAACTTGAATATATTATATGTAACCTCAGAAAATTTTACTAATCAACTAATAAATGCTTTAAAAGATCAAGCTACTGAAAAATTTAGAGAAAAATATAGAAATATAGATGTATTACTAATAGATGATATTCAATTTATAGCAAATAAAAAAAGTACACAAGAAGAATTTTTCCATACTTTTAATTCTTTATATGAAGCTGGTAAACAAATTGTTCTTTCTAGTGATAAGCCACCAAAAGATATCGAATTATTAGAAGACAGACTAAAATCAAGATTTGATTGGGGATTAATTGCAGATATTTCTAGTCCTGATTATGAAACACGTTTAGCAATATTAAGAAAGAAAACTCAAACTGATAATATTATTATAGATGATGAAATACTTTCAGAAATTGCAACAAGGATAGACACAAATATTAGAGATTTAGAGGGAACAATAAAAAAACTTATAGCAACAGCATCACTTACTGGAAGTCCTATTACAATGGAAATGGCAGAAAAAGCTATAAATGACATAGTATCACTTCAAGATAAAGTCATTTCATCTGATTATATACAAGAAGTTGTGGGAAAATATTTTGATGTATCTCCACAAGATTTAAAAGGTTCAAAAAGATCAAATGATGTAACATTACCAAGACAGATAGCAATGTATTTATGTAGAAATGTTGCACAAATGTCATTACCTCAGATAGGAAATGATTTTGGAAAAAGAGATCATACAACAGTAATGCATGCTTGTAATAAAATAGAAAAAGAAATAAAATCAAATTCAAGTTCAAATATTAAAATGATTGTGGAAAGTGTGAAAAAAATACTACTTTCTAACAACTAACCTAAATATCAATAAAAAACAATCATTAATAAAATTTATGTTTGTAAAAATTTTGTTTGATATTAAAAAGTGTAATTCTTCTTACGGAATAGCTACATTAGTTATCCACAACATACCTGTTGAAAACCTGTTAATAAAATGTGAATAACTCAAAATGTGGATAACTTATTTAATAATGTGGATAAAAATAAAAATTTTCCACAGAGTTATCAACAGCGATTTCCGTAGGCGTTTAAGTATTTACATTAGTTTTCCACAAAATCCACAGCACCTACTATTACTACTACTATATATATTTATATTATATTAATAAGAAAGGAAGAAAAATTATGAAATTTATTTGTGACAAAGAAAAAATGCTTAAAGCTATTAATTCCGTAACAAAAGCTGTTGCTATTAGAACTACAATGCCCATACTAGAAGGAATACTTATTCAAACTAATGATAATGATATTAAATTTACTTGTTATGATTTAGAATTGGGAATAGAATACATTATTAAAGATTGTAAAGTAGAAGAACAAGGAGCAACAGTTGTTAATGCAATAATGTTTAGTGAAATAATAAGAAAACTTCCTGATACTGAAATCAAGATAGAAGTAAATGAAAATAATTTATTAGTTATAGAATGTGAAGGTTCATTATATAAATTAGCTACAATGAATCCAGAGGAGTTTCCAGAACTTCCAGAAATAAATGTTGAAAATTCTGTTGAAATAGAACAAAATGTACTTAAAGATATGATTAGAAAAACAATATTTGCTATAAGTACAGAAGAAAATAGACCTATTTTTACAGGTAGTTTATTTGAGGTAAAAAATAATAAATTAAATATAGTAGCAGTTGATGGATTTAGATTAGCATGGAAAAATAAATTTTTACAAGAAAAAACAAATGATTTTACAGCAGTTATTCCAGGAAGAACTTTAACAGAAATAAATAAGATATTATTAGATTCTTTTGATATTGTAAAAATAGGAATAGCTAAAAATCAAGCTTTATTTGAAATAGAAGATTGTAAAATAGTTACGAGATTATTAGAAGGTGAATTCTTAAATTATTCAAGTATAATTCCAGATAAATGGGAGACAAGAGTAAGAGTTAATAGAAGTATTTTAGCAAATTGTTTTGAAAGAATTAGTTTAATTTCTTCATCTAGTATAGAAAAAGAAAAGAAATATCCAGTAAAAGTTACTGTTGATGTTGGAAAAATTACAATATCATGTACAAATCAAACTGGTGATGCTAAAGAAGAATTGTATGTAAATACTGAAGGAAAGAATTTAGAAGCAGGATTTAATCCAAAATATTTCTTAGATGTATTTAGAAATATAGATGATGAAGAAGTATTTATTGATTTTGGTTCAAGTATTTCTCCTTGTATTATTAGAAGTGTAGAAGAAGAAGGAGATTACAAATACATGGTATTACCAATTAGATTAAAAAATTAAAAAGATTATCCACATTCTGTTTGCAGAATGTGGATATATTGGAGATAAAATGTACATAAAAAAAATTAAAATACAAAATTTTAGAAATTATGAAAATCAGGAAATAGAATTAGATAAAAATATAAATATTTTTTATGGAAATAATGCACAAGGAAAAACTAATATTTTAGAAGCTATATTTTTATGTGCTTTAGGAAGATCTTTTAGAACAAATAAAGATAAAGAAATGATAAAAAAAGGACAAGATTTTTCAAATATTGAAATTGATTATGAGAAAAAAGATAGAGTAGGTAATATTAAATTTAAAATTGGTGATAAAAAATATGTATATTTAAATGATATTAAGTTAAAAAAATTAAGTGAATTATTAGGAAATATAAATCTTGTAATATTCACACCTGATGATATTGGTATTTTAAAAGACGGACCATCTGCTAGAAGAAAATTTTTAGATATGATGATAAGTCAATTAAGACCACATTATATTTATAATTTAAATAGATATTTTGATGTAATAGAACAAAGAAATAATTATTTAAAACAAAATTCTTATAATAATGATATGCTTGAAATATGGGATGAAAAACTTGCTGAATATGGTGAAATTATTTATAAATATAGAAATGAATATATTGAAAAAATAAAAGAAAAAATAAAAGATATTCACAAAGAAATTACTAATGAAGAAATAAAATTAGAATATATTTCTGATTGTAAAAATAAAGAAGATTACTTAAAAAGATTAAAGAAAAATAGAGAAATTGATAAAATAAAAGGATATACATCAGCTCGGAATACATAGAGATGATTTTAAAGTTTATATAGATGGGGAAGAAGTAAATATTTATGGCTCTCAAGGACAAAATAGAACAGCAATTTTATCTTTAAAATTATCAGAGTTAAAAGTTATTTATGAAGAAATAGGGGAATATCCAATCTTACTATTAGATGATTTTATGTCTGAGCTTGATGAAAATAGAATTTCTAAGTTTTTATCAAATATAGATGAAATTCAAGTACTAATTACTTGTACTAAAAAAATAGATATAAAAAATAGCATTTCTTACAATGTTGTTAATGGAATTATTGAAAAAAAATAAGATATAAAACTTGACAAATTTTAAATTTAAAAATAAACTAATAAGGTAGGTTATAGCCTATTATAAAAGTATTTTATACTTTGGAGGAAGTAATGGAAAAATATAATCATGAGTATGGTGCAAATCAAATCCAAGTTCTAGAAGGATTAGAAGCTGTTAGAAAAAGACCAGGTATGTATATTGGAAGTGTTTCTATTAGAGGACTTCATCATTTAGTATATGAAATAGTTGATAACTGTGTTGATGAAGCTTTAGCAGGATATTGTACAGCTATTGAAGTAAAAATAGAACCAGGAAATATTATTTCAGTTGAAGATAATGGTAGAGGTATTCCAATTGACATACATCCTAAAACACATATTTCTGCTGCTGAAACAGTTTATACCGTTTTACACGCAGGAGGAAAATTTGGTGGAGATAGTGGATACAAAGTATCTGGAGGTCTTCATGGTGTTGGTGCATCAGTTGTTAATGCTCTTTCTGAATGGGTTGAAGTTAACATTCAAAGAGATGGTGGATTATATCAAATGAAATTTGAAAGAGGAAAAACCACTCAAAAATTAACAAGAATAGGGGATTCTAATAAAACTGGAACAAAAGTTAGATTTTTTGCAGATGGAACAATTTTTGAAACATTAAATTATGATTATGAAATATTAGAAGATAGATTTAGAGAAATTGCATTTTTAACAAAAGGGTTAAAAATAAGTATAGAAGATTTAAGAGAAGAAACTCCTAAAAAAGCAGAGTTCTGTTATGAAGGAGGATTACGTTCTTTTGTTGAATTTTTAAATAAAAATAAAGAAAAAATAAATCCAGAACCTATTTATTTAGAAAAAGATAATGGAGAAGTTCCTGTTGAAGTATCACTTCAATATACAACAGCATATAGTGAAAATATTTATTCATTTGTAAATAATATAAATACTGTTGAAGGTGGAACACACTTAGAAGGATTTAAAAGAGCTTTAACAAAAGTATTTAATGATTATGCAAGATCACATTCTATATTAAAAGAAAAAGATCAAAATTTACAAGGTGAAGATATTAGAGAAGGATTAACAGCAGTTGTTTCAGTAAAAGTTAAAGATCCTCAATTTGAAGGTCAAACTAAAACAAAATTAGGAAACAGTAATGTTGCAGGATTAGTTCAATCAATAGTTGTTGATGGTCTTTCAACTTATTTAGAAGAAAATCCATCTGTTGCTAAAGCTATATTAGAAAAATGTGTTAATGCATCGAGAGCAAGAGAAGCAGCAAGAAAGGCAAGAGAATTAGTTAGAAAAGCAAAATCATTAGAAGTAACTACATTACCAGGAAAATTAGCTGATTGTAGTAGTAAAAATGCTGATGAATGTGAAGTATATATAGTTGAGGGAGATTCTGCTGGAGGAAGTGCTAAGCAAGGAAGAGATAGAAGAACTCAAGCAATTTTACCTTTATGGGGAAAAATGCTTAATGTTGAGAAATCAAGAGCAGATAAAATATATAATAATGATAAATTAAAACCTGTTATTCAAGCAATAGGAGCAGGAATAGGAGCAGATTTTGATATAAACAAGATAAGATATGGAAAAATAGTTATAATGGCTGATGCTGATGTTGATGGAGCACATATAAGAACATTATTATTAACATTCTTCTTTAGATATATGAGACCTTTAATAGAACAAGGACATGTTTTCTTAGCACAACCACCACTTTATAAAGTTTCTAAAAAAGGAATAAAAGATGTATATTGTTATACAGATGAAGAATTAGATACAGAACTTGAAAAGATAGGAAGAGATAATGTATCTATACAAAGATATAAAGGTCTTGGAGAAATGAATCCAGAACAATTATGGGAAACAACAATGGATCCAGCTAATAGAATATTTGTAAGAGTAACAATGGATGATGCTATGAAAGCAGATGAAATATTTACAATTCTAATGGGAGATGAAATAGAACCTAGAAGAGAATTCATTGAACAAAATGCTAAGTTTGTAAAAAACTTAGATATATAATAGGGAAAAAGATGTTTTATAAAAATATAAGACATCTTTTTTGCATTTTGTATTGACAACTGGTAAAATTTATGATACTATAAATTTAGCGAAAGCGAAATAATATCATATGAAGTCAAAAAATCATTAAAACAGGTAGTTGTTTGGTAACTACCTGTTTTTTTACTATGTACTCTCACATAGCTATTTTTGGTTATTATCATCATTTTTTGAATTTCCTAGTAGTATAATTTGAATCAACAACCATATAATATCATAGGAAGTCATAAAAATCACCTCCTTTCAACCTTTAAGAGAAAGGTAAAATGCATTTTACAACATTTTCCAAACACTGTCAATATAAAAATTACAAAAATTTCCAAAATATTTCAAAAAACTATTGACAAAGTCTGGAAAATAATGTAAAATAAAAATCAGAAAGGAGAAAAATGCAATACCTTGAACAAATCAAATCTGTTCAAAACTGGTTGCCTTTTGAGAAGATTTTAGATAAAGGAATTATTAAAATGAAGGATTCCTCCTATATAAAGGTGCTTAGTATAAGTCCAATAAACTATGTTCTAAAATCAACTTTAGAAAAAGAGGCAATACTAAACTCTTACAAAAATATATTTAAGAGTTGTAATTTTAATTTACAGATTTTCATTCAGAGTAAAAAAGAGGATTTAACAAACCATATAAAAGCAATAAAAGAAAAAAATTTATATCCAGAAATAAATGAAAAATATATTAGTTATATTACTAATTTTATAAAAAATAAAAAATCCTCTAACAAAAAGTTCTTTCTTATAATAAAAAATTCCCCATCAGAAGAAAATGAAACTGTCATTATACAAAATTTAGAAAATAATTACTTAAAATTAAAAGATTTATTTGGCAGATGTGGAAATTTAGTTTCTGAATATACAGAAGAAGATAATTTAATAGAGATATTATTCTCGTTATTTAATTCAGAAAAAATTTAAAATAAAAACAAAAGAGGTGATACACTATAGAAGATTATGTAGGAGGAATATTTAATTTAAAGGATTATTTAAGCCCATCTTATATAAGCTTAAATAATCCTAAATATATTGAAATTGATGGCATCTATTATTCAAGTTTACTTATAGTAAATTATATTAGAGAACAAAACGATTTAATATTTCAAAATATAATAGATAGCGATGAAAATATATATATTTCAATTTACTTTGAAAAACAAGATACTTATAAAGTAATAAAAGATTTAACATATAATATAGGAAATGTTGGAGTTGACTTAGAGAAAATAGGAAAAGCAAGACAAGATTATGAAATAGCAAGTTTTACTTATAATGATGCAAAATATATAAGAAGAGAATTACAAATAAATAATGAGGAGTTGCTATTTATATATACATACATAACAACATTTTCTAGAGATAAAAAAGATTTGGATAATAAAATTAATAAAATTGAAGGCCTTTTAAGAAGTAGAGGAATGCAATCAAAAAAAGCATATTTTAGACAGGAGCAAGCTTATAAAACATGTTTGCCTTTTATGATAAATGATAAAGAAGTAAAAGAAGTTACAAAAAGAAATATATTAACGAATTCAATTCCAGCTACTTATCCGTTCTTATCATCATCAATATTTGATGAAAATGGAATTTTTATAGGAACTAATATTTACAATAATTCTTTAATTTTTATTGATAAATATGATAGAGAAAAATATAAAAATTCTAATTTATGTATTTTTGGAACAAGTGGTTCAGGAAAATCATTCTTTACTAAACTTATGATATTAAGAAATAGTTTATTTGGTTTGGAACAGTATGTAATAGACCCAGATAGAGAATATGATTCATTAGCAAAAGAATTAAATGCTTCAATAATAAAAATAGGACCAAGCTCTGAAAATTATATCAATATATTTGATATAAGGGAAGAAAGTTTAGAAGATGAACAAAAAGGATATTTATCAACAAAAATAAATAAGATAATTGGATTTTTTAATTTAATTTTTGGAAATCTAGATGAAAAAGATAGAGCAATATTAGAAGAAAAAATAATAAAAACTTATAAAAATAAAGGTATTACTTTCAGTGATGATTCATTATTTAAAAAAGGAAAATTTAAAACAAGTGAAGATATGCCAACATTAAAAGATTTATATAATGAATTAGAGGGTAATATGAAAATAAAACTAAAACCCTTTATAGAAGGTTCATTAAGCTTTTTTAGTCATAAAACTAACGTAAAACTAGATAACAACTTAATTATTGCAGATATTTATGATTTAGGAGAAGATAATATAAAATATGGACTATTTTTATTTGTGGAACTTTTTTGGGACAAGATAAAAAAGGATAGAAACAAACATAAATCAATTTATTTAGATGAAATATGGCAGTTAATAGGAGTTACATCTAATAAAGAAGTAGCAAGTTTTATTTATAAGATATTTAAAACAATTAGAAAATATGGAGGAAGTGCTGTTGCAATTACTCAAGATGTATCAGATTTATTTAGTTTAGAAAATGGTACTTATGGAAGAAGTATATTAAATAATTCAGAGATAAAAATATTTTTTAACTTAGAAGAAGAAAACATTAAAGTGTTAGAAAAAAATATAAATATTTCAGAAAAAGAAAAAGTAGAGATAAATTCTTTAAGAAGGGGAGAATGTGTAATGTTTGTTGGAAAAGAACATATTTTAACAAAAATAGAATCAGCAGATTTTGAAAAAAAGATAATTGGAGGTGTTAAAAATTAAAAGAGTAATTACTGCTATTGGTAATCCAATATTAAACAAAGAATTAAGAAGTCAAGATATTAATATTTTATGTGGAGATATTTTATATAAAGAAGGTATATTAGAATTTTTAGAAGAGAATAATGATATTGATTTTATAATAGTAAATGAGAATATACCAGGAAATATTAGAATAGAAGAATTAACAGATAAAATAAGACAAAAAAATAATAAAATTAAAGTAATACTAATTACAAAAAATCATGATGATAAAGTTAGAGTTTTTAGAAAAATAGAAAAAATAGATAAAGAAAAAATTGAAAACATTATATTAAATAAAAATAGTGTATATAACATGAAAACTATACCAATAAATGATTTTTTTGATGATGATACAAAAGATGGAAAAGTAATAAGTATACTTGGGCCAAATGGTATTGGAAAAAGTATATTTTCAATAACATTTTCAAATAGCATTAAAGACAAGAAGGTACTTATTGTTGATTTTGATGTATTTAATAATAGTTTAAATAATTTATTAGGAATAAAAGATAATGGAAAAAAGAAATCGTATATAGTTAATAACAATATTGATATTACTGATTACATAGTAAAAATTGAAAATAATATGGACTATTTGTTGAGTATGAATTTAATTTTTAATACAGAATTACAAGTAAGCAGTCAAAGAATAAGAAATATTATAAGCAGGTTAAAGAATAAATATGATTACATCATAGTTGATACATCTGCTGAAGGCCTAATTGAATATACTAAAGAAGTAGTAAAAATTTCTGATGAAATAATATTTATTTCAGGAGCAAATTTATTAGAAATAAAGAAATCTCAAAAATTATTAGACATATATACAAAAGAATGGAACATTCCTAAAGAAATAATAAAGATTATATTTAACAAATATACAAAACAATCTTTAGATGATGAAGTACTTAAACAAATATTTAGAAATTATGAAATCATAGGAAAAATAAAGCTAAGTGATTATTATGATTTAGCAATAAATAAAAATAAAACAAATAGAAATGAAATACAAAAAGAGATTAATCACATTGGTAGAAAAATTGTAAAAGTGAAAGTTCGAAAAAAGAGTAGGAGATTTTAACAAAAAAATTATTATAGGAAAGGAACAATTGTAAAAATGGAGTTAGCATTAGAAAATAATATTTCAAATGAACTTATTAAACCAAATGAACAAAAAAGCTTTTTAGAGACAGCTTTAGGAAAAGTCATAAATTTAGGTCTTGATGCTGGAATTAGAACATTGTTACCAGACTTAATAGAAGACCAAGTTATAAATATAAAAGATGAAATTTTGCAAAATGGATTTAAATCAGGAGTAAAAAAAGCAATATCATCTGCAATTGATTTAGGAAAAAGTGTTGTTGGAATGGTTACAGGAAATTTTGAAAACATAGAGCAAGCAAGAAATGTTGTAAAATCAGGAGGTTTAATTGATAGTATATCTAGTTTATTAGATAAAGGTATAAATAAAATAAATGAATCTGGAAAGATAACAAACTCAGTAGCATCAGTTATTAAGGGCGGGAAGAATGTAATACTAGATACAATAAATGATAATATAGAAAATAGTTTTGATAGTCAAATAAATTCAGTAGAAAAGATAAGTAAATACACAGCAAATTGGAAAGATTACTACAAAGAACAAAATTTTGAAGGGATGGAAAGAGAATACAAAAAAATAAAAGAGCAAATGAAAAATATAATGCCAATGGAAAATACAATAAAGGAAGCAAGAACTCTTGAAAACCTACATATACTAATAAAAAATAAAGGTGGCGATTTTAATTTAAGTAATGAAGAAATTGAACTTGCATCAAGACTTATAGCATGACAAAAAATATGCAAATATATGCTAAAAATTCATAAAAAATAGAGCTTTTTTCTTGCTTTTTTAATTTCAGTTTAGTATAATGAAGAAGTAAAAAATGCTAAGAAAGAGGTATACTTATGGATCAAAATGAAGGAACAGAAAAAAATGAAGGAAGAATAATTAATAGAGATATTAACGAAGAAATGAAAACAGCTTATATTGATTATGCAATGAGCGTTATTGTACAACGTGCACTTCCAGATGTAAGAGATGGTTTAAAGCCTGTTCATAGAAGAATTTTATATACTATGTATGAAGATGGCTTAACTCATGAAAAACCATATAGGAAATCAGCTACAACCGTCGGAGATGTTTTAGGTAGATATCATCCACATGGAGATTCTTCAGTTTATGATGCAATGGTAAGATTAGCTCAAGATTTCTCACTTAGATACCCACTAATTGATGGACATGGAAACTTTGGTTCTATTGATGGTGATGGAGCTGCTGCTTATCGTTACACAGAAGCAAGAATGGCAAAAATAGCAGAAACAATGTTGACTGATATAGAAAAAAATACAGTTGACTTTATGCCTAACTTTGATGGTATAAGACAAGAACCTACAGTATTACCAGCTAAACTTCCAGCACTACTTGTAAATGGTTCATCAGGAATTGCTGTTGGTATGGCAACAAATATACCTCCACATAATTTAACTGAAATACTAGATGCAGTAATTAGAATGGTTGAATATAAAGAAAAGTCAGAAGAAATATCTGATGAAGAACTTTTAAAAATAGTTAAAGGTCCTGATTTTCCAACAGGTGCAACTATTTTAGGAAGGGAAGGTATTAAAGAAGCATATCTAACTGGTAGAGGAAAGATATCTTTAAGAGCAGAAGCAGAAATTGAAGAAATGGCTGGAAATAGACAAAAAATAGTAGTTACATCACTTCCATATCAAGTTAATAAAGCAAAATTGATAATTGATATAAACCAATTAGCTAGAGATAAAAAGATAGAAGGAATTTCAGAAGTTAGAGATGAATCTGATAGAGAAGAAAAGGTTAGAGTTGTTATAGAACTTAAGAGAGATGTTAATGCAAGAGTTGTATTAAATAAGCTATTTAAATATACTCAAATGCAAGATTCTTTTGGAATTATAATGCTTGCATTAGTTAATGGAGTTCCAAAAATCTTAACTCTAAGAGAATGTTTAGATAATTACATAGAACATAGAAAAGTAGTTATTGTTCGTAGAACTAAATTTGATTTAGATAAAGCTTTAGCAAGAGCACACATATTAGAAGGTTTAAGAATTGCTATTGATAATATTGATGAAGTTATTAAAATCATAAGAAATTCTTATGATGATCCAAAAGAACAATTAATGCAAAGATTTGGATTAGATGATATACAAGCTCAATCTATTTTGGATATGAGATTAAAAACTTTATCAGGATTGCAAAGAGAAAAAATTGAAGAAGAGTATCAAGAACTTATGAAGTTAATTGCTCACCTAAGAGAGATTCTTGCAAATGATAACTTAGTAGATGACATTGTAAAAGAGGAAGCTCTTGAAATGAAAGAAAAATACGGTGATGATAGAAAAACAAAGATAGTTGCATCAGAAGAAGAATTTGATGAAGAAGATTTAATAGCAGAAGAACAAACAGTAATAGCTTTAACACATTTTGGATACATTAAGAGAATGCCTTTAGATACATATAAGAGTCAAAGACGTGGAGGAAAGGGCATTACTGGAATGACAACAAGAGAAGAAGATTTTGTAAAACAAATATTTACAGCTTCTACACATGATATTATATTATTCTTTAGTAATACGGGAAAATTATATAAATTAAGAGGATTTGAAGTACCAGAAGCAGGGAGAACTACAAGAGGAACAGCTATAGTAAACTTACTTTCATTAGCTGGTGGAGAAAAAATCACAGCAGTTATACCAATTAAAGAATTTAACGATAATCAATACCTACTAATGGCTACAAAGCAAGGTTTAATTAAGAAAACACCTCTTAAAGAATATGATTCTGGAAAGAAAACAGGACTTATTTCAATTAACCTTAAGGAAGATGATGAACTTATTGATGTTAGATTATCTGATGGAAATAACAATGTTGTAATGGTAACACAAAAAGGTATGAGCATTACATATAGTGAAAAAGATGTTAGACCTGTAGGAAGATCTGCTCAAGGTGTAATTGGAATGAGACTTGATAAAGATGATGCAGTAATAGGAATGGAAACTATTAACGAAACTAATAAAGAAACATTATTAGCAATCACAGAAAATGGCTTTGGAAAGAGAACAGAACTTGAAGAATACAGAGTTCAGACAAGAGGAGGAAAAGGAGTAATTACTTATAAAGTAACACCTAAAACTGGAGATATAGTTGGAATTAGAATTGCAGATGAAGAAGATGATATCTTAATGATAACAGATAAAGGAACTGTAATTAGAATTAAGGCTAAAGAAATAAGCGTTTTAGGAAGAAATACACAAGGTGTAACTCTAATGAGGACAAGCGATGGTGGAAAAGTAGTAAGCATCGAAAAAGTTTCTGAAGATGAAGAAGAAAAAGTAGAAAATGATGAAAACCAGGCAGAAACAAAGGAATAATAATAAAATGCTGATAAACAAAAAGAACTTAAATATTAAGAAGTTAAACATAACGATAAAAAATAAAGAAAAAGGAACATCTAAAAAATGTTCCTTTTTTGAGTATATAGAAATATTTGTGTAAAGTTTAAAAATACACCTTCTTATGATAAAATAAAAATGTCATAAGGAGGTT
>CANRBH010000030.1 GCA_947628825.1 uncultured Clostridia bacterium
GATGAAGAAGGATATGAAGAAATAGCAGAGCCAGTTGGAGTTATTGCAGGTGTTACTCCTGTTACAAATCCAACATCTACAGTTATGTTTAAATCACTTATCTCTGCTAAAACAAGAAATGTTATTATATTTGGATTTCATCCAAATGCTCAGAAATGTAGCAGTGAAGCAGCTAGAATTTTAAGAGATGCAGCTATTAAAGAAGGTGCTCCAAAAGATTGTATATTATGGATTGAAGAACCATCTATAACAGCAACATCTGCACTTATGAACCATCCAGGAGTAGACTTAATATTAGCAACTGGTGGTACAAGTATGGTCAAAGCTGCATATTCTTGTGGAAAGCCAGCTTTAGGTGTAGGACCACGGAAATGTACCTTGTTATATAAATAAAAGTGCTAAATTAAAAACATCTGTAAATGATTTAGTAATGTCAAAATCTTTTGATAATGGAATGATATGTGCATCAGAGCAGTCAGTAATAGTTGATGAAGAAATACACAGTGAATTTGAAGAACTAATGAAAGAAAATGGATGTTATTTTCTTAATAATGAAGAAACTAAAAAACTTAGAGAAGAAATGTTTAGCGAAGATAAACTAAATAGTTTTGTAGTTGGAAAAAGTCCATATGATATTGCTAAAGCTGCGGGAATAGAAGTACCAGAAGAAACTAAAGTATTAGTATTAAAAGAAAATGGTGTAGGAATAGAATTTCCATTTTCACAAGAAAAATTAAGCCCAGTTCTTGCATACTACATTGTTAAAAATGCAGATGAAGGAATTGCCCTTGCAGAAAAGTTAATAGAATTTGGTGGAATGGGACATTCTGCAGTAATTCATGCAGAAGATGAAAATGTAATACAAAAATTTTCAGAAGTTGTTAAGGTAGGAAGAATTATAGTAAACTCTCCATCAACACATGGTGCAATAGGAGATATTTATAACACAAACTTGCCATCACTTACTCTCGGTTGTGGAACATTTGGAGGAAATTCTACAACATCAAATGTTTCAACAGTTAATTTAATAAATGTAAAAAGAGTAGCAAAAAGGAGAGTAAATATGCAATGGTTTAAGGTTCCTAATAAAATATATTTTGAAGCTGGATCATTAAGTTATCTAGAAAAAATGCCTAATATATCTAGAGCATTCATAGTAACAGACCCAGGTATGGTTGAGCTTGGATATGTTGATAAAGTACTATATCATTTAAGAAAAAGAGAAAAATATGTACATTCTGAGATATTCAGTGATGTTGAATCAGACCCTTCTTTTGATACTATAAAAAGAGGAGTTGAAATGATAAATGAGTTTAAACCAGATGTGCTTATTGCAATAGGTGGAGGAAGTGCTATTGATGCAGCTAAAGGAATGTGGCTTTTCTATGAACATCCAGATGCTGACCTAGAAGGAATGAAACTCAAATTTATGGATATTAGAAAAAGAACATATAAGTTTCCAAAGTTGGGAAATAAGGCACAATTAGTTGCAATTCCAACAACATCAGGAACAGGCTCAGAAGTTACTTCATTTGCAGTAATAACAGATAAAGAAAATGAAAAAAAATATCCATTAGCTGATTATGAACTTACTCCTGATGTTGCAATAATTGACCCTGATTTAGTAATGACACTTCCAAAAACAATTACTGCAGATACAGGAATGGATGTACTAACTCATGCAATAGAGGCTTATGTATCAAATATGGCATCAGACTATACTGATGGTCTAGCAGAAAAAGCTGTTGAATTAGTATTTAAAAATCTAAGAACTGCTTATAATGATGGAAGTAATAGAACAGCAAGAGAAAAAATGCACAATGCAAGTACAATAGCAGGAATGGCATTTACAAATGCATTTTTAGGAGTATGTCACTCAATGGCACACAAAATAGGAGGAGAATTTCATTTGCCACATGGAAGAATAAATGCAATACTACTTCCATATGTAATTAAATATAATGGAGTTGATAATCCTACTAAATTTGTATCATTCCCAAAATACGAGTTTTACATTGCAAAACATAAATATGCTGACCTTTCAAGAAGAATGAACTTCCCTGCATATACTGATGATGAAGGATTAGAATCACTAATTAGGGAAGTACGAAAATTAGATGATGATTTAGGAATTCCAAAATCTTTTAAAGATGCTGGAATAGATGAAAAAGAATTTTTAGAAAAGGTAGATATGATTGCGGATAGAGCATTTGAAGACCAATGTACATCTTCAAACCCAAGAGTTCCATTAGTTCCAGAAATAAAACAAATGCTTTTAGATAGTTACTACGGAAACTTATAATTTAAAGCAAATAAATTAAAAAATTATGCAATAGTTTATTGCATAATTTTTTTTATATTGATATAATAAAAATGCATAATTTTAACACTTTATTTAAAAAATTAATAAGAGGTAAAATTAATGAAAAAATATAAAAAGGAAAAAATATATTTGTTAGTTGCTATAATAATTTTGACCATAATAATTATTATTACATTTTTATATTATTTCTTTGTATACACAAAGTCTAAAAATACTATTGAAAGGGTACTTGATAAATCATTTGACTATTTAGTAAGTCAAGCTAGTAAGATGAAAGCTAAAACATATGAATATGATTTTACTATCGATTCAAAGGTGAATAGTTCAATAGATTTAAGTGAGAATGCTATTGATGTAATAAATAATCTGCAAAATTCTTTAAATATGCAAGTAGACCTTGAAAATAAAAGTATTTTTTTAAGCAATAATGCAACTTACAAAAAAGACAAGCTTATAAACTCTGAATTTTATTCAGATATAAAAAAAGGCGCTTCATTTCTATATCTTAAAGACATTTTAAATGGTAGTATATATATTAACGATATAAATGATAGTACATATTTAATGATATATCAGTGGTTGTTTATGCAAAATAGTTCAAAGATAAAAACAAAGAAAAGCATGAATATAATAAAAAAAGAAATTCTAGAAAGTTTGAAAGAAGAATATTGTAGTGAAGAAAAATTTGATATAGAAATAAATGGAGAAAAAATAAACTCAATAAAGTCAACAGTAAAGTTATCATCACAAGATTTTAACAATGAATTAAAAAGAATACTAAATGCACTTTATGAAAATAATAGTTTTTTAAACTGTTATAAAGATAAAGAAGAAGCAAAAAGATATATAAGATACGTGTTAGACGAAATAAATCAAATAAGTGAGAAAAATACAACTTTAGAAATTAATATATACACAAAAGGATTTTGGCAAAATGATATAATAAAAATAGATATTAACACTTATGATGAAAATCAAGAAAATATAAAAAATATTGAATTAACAAAATTAGATAAACTTAATTATTTATTTAAAAATTACACAAAGAATGAATCTGCAATAGATGGAGAGATAAAAATAAACAAAGAAGAAAATAAAATATTATTAGATATAAATGATGGAAATAATATTAGTTTAGAAATTAAGTATGATAAAAAGAAAAATGTAAAAGTACAAAATAATATATATTTAGGAGATGTAAGGAATGAGATTACTGAATTGGATGAAAGAATGATATATGCTAATCTTGTTGGTACTAAGTTGTTTGAAATATTAGATAAAGAAAAAATGATAGTAAAATTTCCATCTATGACTGAAGAAGAAATAGAAGCTATTAGAAAGTTAACACAGCAAAATAATACACAATCAATTTCAGTTAAATCTGAAGCTATTGCTAAATAAAAAATTAAAGGAAGGTAAGTTATGAAAATACAAAATTATGCTGTAGTATTTATTATTATTATAATGCCCATAGCAATGGTTTTGTCAATATACACAGGTAATTTAATTGATGTAGCAAATAAACAAGCATCATATGACTCTATTTTATTAAATTCAACATATGATGCTATAAAGACATATCAAGTTAATACATTAAACAATGATTACGAATCCGAAAATAACTCAAAAGTAAGAGATATAAATGCATCTGTAAATTCTTTTTTCAATAGTCTAGCCATGGGATTTTCATCAAGCAGATTAGGAAAAGAAGAACTAAAGACATATATACCAGCAATTTTATATACGTTATATGATGGATACTATGTATATGGGACATATGATAATATTGTAAACACAGTAGGAGGAGTAAGTTACAATGAAAATGCACAAGTTAATAAAAAAGAATATGGACTAAAACCATATGTTTATTATTCTTGCGAATATCAAGGAACTACAGATAACAATGTAGAATATGACATAATAGTTAATTATACATTAGATAATTACATAACAGTAACAGGAAAATTTGGTAATATGTATATATCAAGGTCAGGATATTATATAGATTATAACAAGGTGGAAGTACCAGTAAATGGAACTGAACCAGTAAGCTTTGACAAAAAGATAGTAACACTATATCCTGGTTCAGATAATGAGGTAAAGATTGGACCAGAAGAACTTGGTGAATATTTAATAACAATAGATTTATATAGAAACAAAGAAAAACCAACAGAAACAGATTACAGAGTGTCACAACAAGAAGGAGAACAAGACCCTAATGCAAAATACTATAATTATATAATTTATAACAACGTAAAATATTATTTAGATGATGAATTGGTGAATGCTGATGGAACAGCAAAACAAGCAGAAAGAATAAATGAAATGAATATAAGTCATAATGCGACTTATGATGGCATACCAATTTTTTATCTAGATAGGGATACAAGAACATATATAAGTCAAAGTACATTAAATGAATTAAAGAGTTATTTAGGAGTAGAAAATGATAGCGAATTATATACTAAACAAAAATATAAAGATGTAAATGCATATTACTATTATTTTAAATCTACACAATTTAGTATGGATGTGTATCCAGTACTAAAAGATATAAATTTAGGAAAAACAACTATTACAAATACAGAAACTGGAGAAGAACAAGATGTTATAATATCAAATTTACCTTATGATGAGAATGGAAATATAGTAGATAGCAATGGACAAGTTCATACAGGAAATGTAATAAAGACAGAAACATATCATACAAAATATACATATCAAAATGGAGTAGAATCTCATGTAAAAAGTACATATGATACATCAAAAGTATTTAATTTTGATGATGAAGAAAATAATCCGGAATTAGAGTCGTCTTCATTTAATAGACATAGAATGGATGTAATAATAAGTTCAATAGAATCAAGTTTAGTATCATCAATGGCAAGTTTTAATAGTTATATTGGAGCAACATATGACTACAGAATGCCTGTACTAAAAGAATCAGAATGGGATAGAATATGTAATAACATTACAATGGCAACGTTTATGCAAGGACTAACAATAGGAAATTATAAGTATTATAGTAACTATTCAATTGTAGCAAATACAAAGGTAAAAGATTTCATACCAAAAGATTCAATCTATGTACAAAATGCTAATCTTGACGAAGCAAAAAATGGAGAATATCATAATCCTAGATGTATAGATTATAATAAAGAGATAAGTACAAATCCACAAAATATAGTAGGATATAGAAATATAGATTATGATAGACAAAATTGCAAAGCATTAAATTTTAATGAAACAACTAATGCCGATTATTGGTATTATTTACAGCCGGGAACAGGAGCATATGGATGTATAGTAGGACAAAATAACAATATATATACAACAGATGAATTGTTAAAAGGCATAAAAGATGATGGAAGTGCTTCGGATGTAAATGGAGAAATAAGGAGAGCATATATAACAGCTTTAGCAAGAGAAAAAGGAAATTCATATAAAACATATGGATTTTTAAATCAGGAACTACAGCAAAAAAATCCGCTAACAGAAGGAGAAGCGCTATATACAGTACATTATTATTATCAAGACTATGATTATGAAAATGGAGTTGCAATAAATAATAGTTATAAAGAAATGGGTAATCCATTTAGCTCAACAGCATTAGTGGGAACTCCAATAACATCTTTAACATTACATACGACTCCTAGAAAAGGATATAAATACAAAGGAAATAATTATATAGAAATAACGAGAAATGCACCAGAAGATGGAAATTGGACTTTATTAGGAAATTTAAGTAATGAAGATAGAGTCTTGAAGAAGGGAAGCACAACTCATATAGCATTATATTTTGATGTAGATACTTCAAAAACAAAGACATTAAATTATAATGTAGAATTTTACTTGTGGAACTCTGGAACATTAAAATATGATTATAAAGGTACTAAAATTTATCCAGAAGGTTCAAATAATCAAATATGGATAAATGATGATAATAATGTAAAGGTATATATACCAAATCCTATACCAGCGGAATACAGTAATAGTAGAGAAAAATTAGCATATACAGATCCACCAGAATATGCAGAAGGAGGACATGCAATAGAAACAGGATCGCTAATTAAAGCATATTATTCAAATAATCCAGAATTGATAGGAAAGACATATACAATAAGATACCATGCAAATGGTGGAAGCGGAACAATGGGTAACCAAACTTGTAGATTTTTGGAAAGTATTCCTTTAGATTTTAATGCATTTACAAAAGAGGGAAGTACTTTTGAAGGATGGGCTTTAAGTGAAAATGGTGAAGTAGTATACAAAGACCATGATGCAATAGTATATGGTGATACTAGTAGACTAACTCAAGAGCGGAAGCAGATACTATCTAGATTTATATGCAAAATGGAAGGGAATAGAATATGAGATAGCATATCATGGAAATGGAGCAACAGGATTAAAAGACGGAACAAAAGGAACAATGCAAAATTCTCGTCATCAATATGGAGTAAGTTCGACTCTAGATGAAAATGAATATGTAAGAAATTATAGTGTAACATTAGACTTAGGAATAGGACACACAAACTTCTATAAAGATGGAACATTTAGTGTATGGGGTAACACAGCAACTATTTCATTTGATGAAGTAAGTAAAGAATTTAGTATGTCAATACCAGCAAATAGTGCAAAATATAGTGGATTATATTATACAGGAAAAAATGCGATTTTAAAAAGTGGAAAAACAGCAACAATAAGTTATGAAGTATTTTCTAATAAACCAGTAACATTAGCATTTAAACGCCAAAATCAAGTAGTAGGACAAAACTATGGAACAAATAATCAAGATGGAAGTCAAGATGATGTAGTGACATTTGCGACAATACCAGCAAATGAATGGACACCAGTATACTTTACTTATAAAAATAATAATATAAATTCAATATACGATTATAGTGTTTTATCTGTAGAAGATGCAAGTGGAGTAAATAATCTAACAATAAGAAATCCTAAATTTGAAATTATAAATGCAAATACTAAAGAAGATGGACAAAAAGAAACAGTAAATGTATCAAGTACATTTTTACATTGGCGATATGAGGGTGATGGTCGTACATTTGGTGATAAGGCAGAAGTTCCAACAAATTTAACTACAAGAAGTGGAAGTATACTAAATATGGTAGCACAATGGAAAAATTATAGTTTTAATTTACCAGAGATATATGCAGATGGATATGAATTCAAAGGTTGGATAGATGAAGATGGAAATCCAGTAGATCCAGATAAACCTGTAGATATAGAAGAAGATAAAACATTTACAGCAAAATGGGAAGATAATAAGCCGCCTATAGTAGATATAACGGTTGTTAATACAACTACTTCAACAATAACTACAAGGACTACAGTAGTAGATGAAGGAGAAGGAGTAGGAGATAATCCATATATATATTATATAAAAGAATATGGAGCTCCAGACAGAGAATATCAAAGAGTAGAAGGAGGAAATAGTTCAGAATTTATATTTACTGGACTAAAGCCAAAAACAAGATATAGTATAAAGGTAGAAATAGCAGATAAAGTTGGAAATGTAGGAGAAGATAGTACAGACGGAACAACTTTACAACTTACAGGAAATATATATGTAAAATCGCATTATTGGATTCAGAATTCTAATAGAGAAGGAACAGAAACAGTAGTTTTTGGAGCAAATAATCTTTCTTCAAATAAGATATACATAGAAAGCAGAAGAGAAGATATAGCTCAATACAGTAAAACCGATACAGTAATAGGCGTAGAACATGGACAAACAGCATTTGCAAGATTAACAGATGGAGTAAATAATCTAGATGCTACATCTTATACACCAATAGATAATAAAAGCCCAACGATAGAAATTAGACCAAATACAACTGGAGAAAATGCAATGAATAACATATATATTGCAATCAGTGCAGATGACAAAGAATCTGGATTAGGCTTAACTCCAACCTATACATATTATTATAAGAGAGCACAGGATACAAACTGGATTACAGCTGGAAGTACAACAAGTGAAAGCTTCAATTATAGTAACTTGCAACAAGACACTATTTATGACATAAGAGTAACAGTAAAAGATAGAGCAGGTAATATAGGAGAAAAAATAATACAAGTACAAACATCATTTAAGTATAGAATAATATTTGATGGAAATGGTGCAACAAGCGGAAATATGGATCCATTACCATGTACAAAAGATGTACAAGCTACGCTAACAAAAAATACATACGCAAGAAGAGGATATTCATTCTATGGATGGCTATCTGATATTAGGAACACACCTTTCAAAGATGGGCAAAAAGTAATAAATCTATCAAAACATGGAGAAGATGTAACATTAAAAGCATACTGGGTAGATGATATCAAACCAATAATAACGTCAGCAGTAGCAAATTATACAGATATAGATATTGTCGCAACAGATGAAGGTTCAGGAGTAGCAGGATATGCAGTTACTACAACGCCAACAATACCGGGAGTATTCACACCTTGTCAAGTTACAAATGTATTATCTACAAAAATTTCAGGATTAAATATGAATACAGTTTATTATGTCTGGGTAAGAGACGCAGCGGGTAATATTAGCGATTATTGGCAGGTAAAAACATTATTAAGGCAATATGTTGTTCAATTTAATGCAAATGGAGGTTATGGATCACTTCCACCTACACAATATAAGACACATGGTGTAGACTTAGTAATGGATTTAAAGAATGAGCCAAAAAGGGATGGATGGTCTTTCTTAGGATGGGCTAGAATGCCAAATGCTAAAAAAAGAGAATTTGAATATTATGATCTTAATGAATACCCATCTCTAAAGGTATATTGTACATACAAAGAGAATGCAGACATAACACTTTATGCTGTATGGTATAGAACAATACTTGTAGATCTTCAGACTACTAATAATGTAGTTAATCTTAGAGACTATGAGGGCCTAGAAGAAGCATTAGAACTTTCATATAGCCCAGCAATGTATGAATTTCAACCGTTTGAAACTGTTTATGCTTCAAATGGTAGATCAGATTTTCCATATGGCTCAACATTATTAACAAAAATGAAAAGAAATTTTTTACTAAATGATGATTATACAGATGGAATTTTAACATATACATGTAAAGAAACAGTAAGTATTTTATCCCAGATAGCAAGTCTTTGGTATGATAGTAATATTACTAATACCACTACTATAGAAAAAAATATTCCGTGTAAAGTATATTTAATGCTTAGTGAATATAATGATAATTATAAAAATGCTAAAAACAAAAAGAAGGTTAATGGTATTGGCATAGGTCAAGAGTTAGAAGAATCAATTAATAATGTACCTTTAGATTTAACTAATTCATGGCTTGCAGCATTTGGAGGATATGATTATAGAACACTTACGGAAGATAAAATTTTACCACTTTATAGCAAAATATCATATACTGCTGAAGGTGCTGGAAATAATATTACAGGGGAACATGTAGACCCGTCTAGAAATGATCGACTAGGTGGTATTACAAACAAAGTAACAACTAACATGCAATATAATTATAATTTAATAAAATCTTACAATAGAAACAATGGTCAATTATATATAAAAAATTGGTTTGAAGCTGATGGAGTAAGTTATGCTGGAGATTTAGGTGCCGGAAATCAGATTTGGTTTTCTTTATATATTAGCGTAAGTTTACGTTTTCCTCAAGATATATAAATACACTACTATTGAATATAAAACATAACAAAACTAAATTTTTATTATAATATCTGTAATATGAAAGGAAAAGTTTGATGAAAAATGTATTATTGCACTGTGCAATGAAAAAAGAAGCATTGCAAATAGCAGAAAAATTAGGCCTATTAAAAGTATCTGAAAACTTGTATCATTTAGACAATATAAGTTTGCTAATATCAGGAATAGGAAAGCAAAAAACAGCTATTGAAGTAGTAAAGTACTTAGAAAATAATAATCTTCCAGATTTAATTATAAACATAGGATATGCAGGTTCAAGCAATCAGCAGATAGGAACATGGGTAAGCATAAATAAATCTTATAACTTAGAATGGGAAATACCAGGAGAAGAAAAATACAGTATGGATGTAGGAAACCAAGACCTCGTTGTTATACCAGAATTAAAAAGCTTACCATGTTACTCTGCAGAAAGCTTTGTAACACAAACATCAATTAAAGATGATGTAATATTTGATATGGAATTACACTCTTTAGCAATAATATGTGATATGTATAATATTAAGTTAGCTTCACTAAAAAAAGTGAGTGATAACTTAAATATAAAAGATTATTACAAAAATATAGATATGAAGTCAGTAATGGAGCTAGAAAGTAGTGTAGAGTACATAAAGAAATTAGTTTTATAATATGAAAAAAGGTATGAGTGGGATGATACCCCTCATATCTTTTTTTTGTAGTCCATTTAATCATTGATACGGAATCAAAAATTTCGACAACGATTTATAGATAATTTTTTTCTATTTAATAGACAATGCTCGATTTTTATGATAATATGTGTGATATGAAAGGAGATATGTTGGTTTTTAACTAACATAAGCTATAAAATATGTACTTAAAAAACATAGAATTACAAGGATTTAAATCATTTGCAGATAAAACAGTCCTAGAATTTAAACCAGGAATAACCACAGTAATTGGACCAAACGGTTCCGGAAAAAGTAATATTTCTGATGCCATAAGATGGGTATTAGGAGAACAAAGCATGAAGTCTTTAAGAGGATCAAAATCTGAAGACGTTATTTTTGCTGGAACTCAAAATAGAAAATCTTTAGGATTTGCAGAAGTATCAATGGTTATAAATAATGAAGATGGATCCCTTCCAATAGAATATTCAGAAGTAACAGTAACAAGAAGACTATATAGAACGGGTGAATCAGGCTATTACATAAATAAAAATGCTTGTAGATTAAAAGATGTATTAGAACTTTTTATGGACACAGGAATAGGAAAAGATGGGTATTCAATAATAGGACAGGGCAAAATTGATGAAATCTTAAGTAATAAATCAGAAGATAGAAGACATATTTTTGAAGAAGCAGCTGGTATTGTAAAATATAGAACTAGAAGAGAAGAATCAGAGAAAAAGTTAGAACAAACAAAAATAAATTTAATAAGAATAAATGACATTTTATCTGAAATAGAATCTAATTTAGAACCACTAAAAATGCAAGCTGAAAAAGCTAAAAAGTTTTTAGATTTAAGGGAAGAATTAAAGAATATTGAAATAGGACTTTTTATATATAAAATTGATACATATAAAGAAAAGCTAGAAAAGTTAAAAAATGATAAAGACATCTTTGAAAATCAACAAAATGAAGAAGATGAAAAACTATCTAATTTACAAAATTTAAGAGAGCAATTAAAACAAGAAATTGACAATATTACTGAAGAAATTGAGAGAATGCAAAACTTAGGATTTGAAAGTAAAACTAAGATTGAGCAAATAACATCAAACATAAATGTTAGTAAAGAAAGAATATCAAATAATTTACAAAATAAAGCAAGATTAGAGAGTGAAATAACTTCTTCTGAGCAAACAATACATGAATTAGAAGAAGAAAAAGAATCAAAAGAAAGTAAGAAAGAAAGCTTGGTACAAAATAAAGAAAAATTTGAAAATGAATTAAAAGAAAAACAAGCAGAATTAGACACTCTTACAAAAAAGTTAAGTAGTAAAGAATTAGAAATAGAAAATAAAAAGAAAACTGTAGAACTTTTAACAGAAGAAAAGTATGAATATCAAAATCAAATAACAGTTGAAGATACAAACTATGAAAATAATATAGAAAGAAAAAAACAAGAAGAAAAAGATTTAAGACAAGTCATTTCAAATCTTGATCAAAAAAGAGATGAAAAAAATGAAATGCTTAAACATTTTAATCAAGTTCAAAAAGAAAAAGAAGATAAGCAATCTGCATTAGAAAAAATAAAAAAACAAAAAGAAGAATTAGAAAGAAAAACAAAAGAGTATGAAGTAATTATAGCAAATCTTACAGATGAAAGAAGAATGAAACAGACAAGATACAATTTCTTGCTAGAGACTGAAAGAGAAAAAGAAGGATATAACAAGAGTGTTAAAGATTTGCTTATTGCTTGTGAAAATAATGCAGAACTAAAAAAAGGTATTAATGGAGTTTTGGCCAACATTATATCAACAGACTCAAAGTATGAGTTAGCAATAGAAATGGCACTTGGAGCATCTATACAAAATATCGTGACAGAAACAGAACAAGATGCTAAAAAAATGATAGAATATTTAAGAAAAAATAATCTAGGAAGGGCTACATTTTTACCAATAGCATCTGTAAGAGGAAAGAAACTAGATAGAATAGTAAATAAAAATTCGGGTGTAATTGGAGTTGCATCTGAATTAGTTAGAGCAAATAAAAAGTATGAAGGAATTATTGAAAATTTATTAGGAAGAACTGTAATTACAGAAGATATGGAGTCTGCAATAAAACTTGCTAGAGATAATAAATATTCTTTCAAGATAGTAACACTTGATGGAGATGTAATAAACCCATCAGGAGCAATGAGTGGAGGTTCAAATTCTAAGAAAACAGTAAACATCTTAGGAAGAGGAACTGAAATAAAAAGACTAGAAAAAAATATTAAAGACATAGATGAAAAAATTTCATCTAAAGTACAAGAAAAGGAAAATTTCCTAAAAGAAAATCAAGATATTATAAATAAAATAGAACTTGCTACTAATGAAATGCAACAAGCAGAGATTGTATATGCACAAGAAAAAGAAAAGTTAAATGGTATAGAATCTGAAATTACCAGACTAGAAGAAAATAAGCAAAAAATTCAAGATACAATTAAAAGACTTGAAACTGATATGCAAAATAATATTTCTAAAAAAGCAGATATAGAAAAGAAAATTACAGAAATAAATAAAAAAGTAGAAGAACTATCAAATGAGATACAGGAGTTCTCTGAACTTAACAAAGATGACCAAAGATATATTGATAATCTTAACTTGGATATTACTAATTTAAAAATATCTGTATCATCTTTTGATGAAAGCAGTATGTCTATTGAGGAAATGGTAGAACGAATTAAGCAAGATATTGAAAATGCTAAAAAAGGTATTGAAAATAAAAAGCTTCAAATAGAAGAAGGAATTAAACAAAATGAAGAGCTTAATAAAACAATACAAGAGCTAGAAGAATCAATAGAAAAAATAAAACAAGAAGTAGAAAATAGTAGTACAAAATCAGATGATTTAAGAAAATCAAGAACAGAAAAGTCAGCAAAATTAGCTGAAAAGGAAAAAGAAATAACCGACCAATTTGAAACAATACAAAATATTAAAGAACAGTTGGTAAAGGTACAATTAAAAATAACATCTGGTGAGCAAGACATTACAGACACAGTAAATGAGCTTTGGAATGATTATGAGGTTACTCCTAATAATGTACAAGACTATAAAAAGCCAGAAAATATTCAAGAAACCCAAAAAAGAGTAAATGAATTACATAAACAAATAAAAGATTTAGGTGATGTAAATGTTTCTTCTATTGAAGAATATAAGAAGACAAAAGAAAGATATGAAACAATGGGAGAACAAAGACTAGACCTAGAAAATACAATGGCTAAATTAAGAGATATTATTAGTGAAATGACATCAACAATGAAGAAACAGTTTAAGGAAAAATTTGAACTAATAAATAAATACTTTAATGAAGTGTTTATAGAGTTATTTGGTGGCGGTAAAGCAGAACTTGTTTTAGAAGATCCAGAAAATATATTAGAGTGTGGAATAGATATTAAAGCTCAACCAACAGGAAAGAAGCTTCAAAATATGATGTTGCTTTCAGGAGGTGAAAAAGCATTAACAGCTATTGCAATATTGTTTGCAATACTTAAAATAAATCCAGCACCATTCTG
>CANRBH010000031.1 GCA_947628825.1 uncultured Clostridia bacterium
CTTTCAGGAGGTGAAAAAGCATTAACAGCTATTGCAATATTGTTTGCAATACTTAAAATAAATCCAGCACCATTCTGTATACTAGATGAAATAGAAGCAGCGTTAGATGATGTTAATGTTTATAGATTTGCAGATTTCTTAAAGAAATTTAGTAAAAAAACACAATTCTTAGTAATAACACACAGAAAAGGTACCATGGAAGCGGCAAATACAGTCTATGGTATAACAATGGAAGAAAACGGTATAAGTAAACTTTTATCAATAGATTTAAAAGCTAATAAATGAAATAAAAAGTAACAACAAATAAAAACTTGACATACTATATATCAATTAGAATTCAATCCTTAGCATGGCAGCTACGAGATTTTTGAAAAAAATCTTGTAGTGCCGATTCTGAGCAAAGCGAAGAAAGGAGAATATAGTATGCTAAGTTATATAATAGAAGGTAACAATAAAATAGAAGGCACAGTAAAAGCATCAGGTTCAAAAAATGCAGCATTGCCAATTATAGCTACTGCAATACTAAATCCAGAGCCAGTTACATTTTATAATATTCCAGATATTGAAGATACAAGGATAACTTTGCAAATACTTAAAATATTAGGTTGCAAAGTAAAAGTAGATAGTGGTAAAATAAGTATATCAAGTCAAAATATGCATAATAAAACTATACCAAAAGAGCTTATGCATAAATTACGTTCAACAGTAGTTTTAGCAGGAGCAATACTTGGAAGATTTAAAGAAGCTACTTTTTCATATCCGGGAGGGTGTAATATAGGAAAAAGACCTATTGACTTACATTTAAAAGCATTTAAAGATTTAGGAGTTGAAATAGAAGAAAGAGAAGATTACATACATTGCAAATCTAAAAAAGAAATGATAGGAGCGAAAATTAAACTCGATTTTCCAAGTGTAGGAGCAACAGAAAATATTATACTAGCATCTGTTTATTGCAAAGGTGTAACTCATATTTTAAATGCAGCAAAAGAACCAGAGATTCAAGATTTAGCTAAATGTCTTAACAGAATGGGAGCCAAAATATATGGCGCAGGAACAAGTAGAATTACTATTTGTGGAGTAAGAAAGCTAAAATCTTCTGATTACAGAATAATGACAGATAGAATTGAAACTGGAACATTGCTTTGTGCTGCTGCAATAACAAATGGAAATATAAAGATTGAAAATGCTAATCCAGAAAACTTAATGAATGTCTTATTTAAGTTAAAAGAAATGGGTTGTGATATTTCAATTACTAAAAATACCATAGCTTTAAAATCTCCAAGGATTCTAAAAAGTGTGGATATAGAAACATCTCCATACCCAGGATTTCCAACAGATATGCAACCGATTATTGGAGCTGTTTTGACAAAAGCAGAAGGAACATCTATTATTAAAGAAAATATATTCGAAAACAGATTCAAATATGCATTAGATTTAATAAAAATGGGTGCAAACATTGTTTTAAAAGAAGAAGAAAACATTATAAAAATTACAGGTAAGACTGATTTAAAAGGTGAAACAGTAAGTAGCAGAGACCTAAGAGGTGGAGCAGCATTAGTTTTAGCAGGATTATCAGCAGTAGGAACTACTAAAGTAGAAAACGCAGAATATATACTTAGAGGCTATGAAAATCTAGAGGATAAATTAAAAGTTTTAGGAGCCAATATTAAATTAGAAAAGGTGGATATAAATGCAAAAGAAAGCTAAGAGTGCTAAGAAAAATAAAAAGGCACCTCAAAAAGGTGCCTCAAATCTAAAAAAGCGTAGCATGGATAATGATTTTTTATTTGAGGACAAGTATATAGGCGTTGAAACTGTAAAAGCGGTTAACAAAAACAAAATAAAAAAATCAAAATACCAAGAAGATAAATTTATTGGAGCAGAAGAAGTACCAAAGATAAATAAAAAGAAATTAAAGAAGATAAAAAAACAAAAGAAAAAGGAAAAAGCAAGATTAAATAAAGAGATAAGAAAACAAGAAAAAGCGGAAGAGAAACAAAGAGTAGTACATAAAAAAAGATTAACAGCTAAGCAAATAAAAAAGAGACAAAAAATAAAAAGAGTAACAACATATTTATTTGTAGCTGTTTTAGTAATTGCAGCTATTGCTTTATTTTTACTTTCTCCAATATTTAATATAAGTAAAATTGAGGTAAAAGGTAATAGTCAAGTATCAAGCAATGAAATAATAAGTTTATCAAGAATAGAAAAAGGAATGAATTTATTTAGCATAAATAAAAGAGAGATAGTGCAAAGCGTAAAAGAAAATCCATTTATAGAAAGTGTAAACATAAAAAGAAATTTACCAAATGGAATTTTAATTACAGTAACTGAGAGAAACATAGACTTTTTACTTGAATTTGGAGGCTCTTATGCATACATTGATAAACAAGGATATATATTACAAATATCATCAGAAAATATATCGGACAAGCAAAAAATAGCAGGATATAAAACTTTAGAAGAAAACATCAAACCGGGAAATAGATTGTGCGAAGAAGATTTGGACTGTATATATGATTTTTTACATATATTAAATGTAGCTGAAAATTATTCGTTAAAACAACTAATAACATCAATAAATATTTCAGATAACTCTAATTATGTGTTATATTTAGAAAGTGAAAGAAAAACTGTTAATTTAGGAACAACAGATAATATAGAAACTAAAATGTTATTTTTACAATCAATATTAGAAAGAGAAAAAGATAATGAAGGAATTATATTTTTAAATGTAGATTTTAAAGATAAAGATCCTTACGGAAGATTTAATTAAACTTTATGAGATTTTACATTGTTAGGAGGTTTTACAATGAAAAACAAATCATTAGGTATTGCTTTGGGAATTGTATGTTTTGTTTTAGGATTGGCATTAACTTTACAAATAAGAACAATGACAATAGAAAATTCAGTAGTATCACAAACATTTGCAGATGATGAGCTTAAAGACAGCTTATTACAATGGAAGGAAAAATATGAAAAAGCAGTAGCAAATCTAGATGCATCAAGTAAGGAACTTGATGAAATAAGGCAATCAGCAACTACTAATGCAAGTAATGCAGAAGAAAAAAATGCAAGACTTAAAACAAATAATTTATTATTAGGAACAACTAATGTACAAGGAAATGGTATAGTTATAGAACTTGCAGATGGTAAGAGTACGGGAATGATATTAGATGCAAGCAATCTACTAATACATGATGGAAATTTGAGAGAAATAATAAATGAACTTGCTAATGCAGGAGCAGAGGCCATAGAAATAAATGGACAAAGAATAGTAAATTCTACATATATAATGTGTGCAGGAAACGTAATATTGGTAAATGGAGAAAAAATAAGTTCTCCTTGCACAATAAAAGCAATAGGTCAACAAGAAAGATTGTTAGGAGCAGTAGGTCGTGCTGGTGGAATATTACAACAACTTGAGATGAATGATCTTTCTGTAAATATAAGTAAAGTGTCTAATATAAAAATAAATAAATTTAATGGTGCTTTAACAAAAAAATATATGAGGGATAGAGGTGAGTAACAGTGAAATTAAAAATAAATGCAAGTAAAGAAAAAATAACCTTATCCATAATTGTTGGAGTAGTAAGCTTACTATTAGTTAGTACAACCTTCATACAATTTAAAACTGTTGATAAATCACAAGAATCAAATGTAGAAGGCTTAAGAAGTGATGAATTAAAAACCCAAATTGCTACTTATAAGTCAAAGTATGAAGAAGCAATGGAACAGTATGATGAAAATCAAAAAACAATTTCAGAATATCGAGCAACAATGGATGAAAATAAAGAATCTACAGATTTATTAGATAAAGAACTTAATGATTCAGAAACTTTACTAGGACTTACTGATGTTTGTGGTGAAGGTGTAATTATTACTTTAAGAGATACAGATGAAGCAACATATACAGCAGGAGATTTGATTACATTAGTAAATGAATTAAAATATGCAGGAGCAGAAGCTATTTCAATAAATGATAACAGAATTGTAAATCTAACAGATATTTCTGCAATAAATAATAGCTTTATAGTAATAAATTCTGATTCAAGAATAAGCTCTCCTTATGTAGTAAAAGCAATTGGAGATAAGTCATATTTATCAAGTACATTAAACTTGAAAAATAGTGGTTATGTAGACCTAATGAAAGTAAATAATCTTGAAATAACAGTTGAGCAATCAGATTATATTGAGATAAATAAATATTCAAAAGAACTTAAAGTAAATACAATGAAAGAAGCAGAATAATTAGAAACTAAAAAGATTTTTAAAGTCATTTTATGTAAATAGAAAGTGACAGAAATGGAGGATATTAGTATGACAATTATAACAGTTATAATAGGAACAGCCTTAGGAATTTTACTAGGATTTTTAATTCCTACAATACCATATAGTGCATCTAAATATTTAGCTATAGCTATAGTAGCAGCACTAGATTCAGTATTTGGAGGAATAGCATCACATATAAAGAAAAATTTTGATTTAAAAGTATTTATTTCAGGATTTTTTGTAAATGCAATTATAGCAATGCTTCTAACATATTTAGGACAAAGATTAAATGTTGATATATATCTAGCTGCAATTATTGTTTTTGTTGGCAGAATGTTCAACAATTTAGGCATTATTAGAAGATATTATTTAACAAAAATAAGCCAAAAATTTTCAAAAAATACCACGAAAAAACATTAAAAAATATTATTACAGAAAAGTTACGAATTTATTACAAAAATATTTCATTTTCTATTGACTTTTAAAAAAAAATAATATATTCTTAAGCAAGAAAAAAAGAAATAGAACTGGGGGTAATTTACTTTGGCTATAGGTGATATCATTGTAGGTATTGATATTGGCGCTTCTAAGGTTAGCTTAGTTGTCGGCGAAGTCAATAATTTTAATCAGATTGAAGTCATTTGTAACACCAGTAAAAAAAGCAGTGGCATACTAAAAGGAAAAATAGTTGACGAGACAGAACTCGCTGAATCTATTTCAAATGTCGTAAAAGATGCAGAAAAAGAGATGAATATGAAGATAAATTCTGCATACATAACCATACCTGGAAAATATGTCACAATTATTCAAAATAGTGTTACAAAGGAAGCTAAAGATAAATATTCAGGAATATCTTCTAAAGAAGTATCAAGTGCAATAATGCAAGCTAAGGATATAGAAGTTCCTGAAGGAAAGCAAATAATTGATATAGTGGCAAATGATTTTACATTAGACGATGGCAAAAAGGTAGATGACCCAATAGGGGCTTTTAGTAGCAAATTCGTTTTAAATGCGCAAATCATTTTAGCTGATAAAGAGTATATAAGAACAATATCAAATATATTTAGGAAAGTAGATATTGATGTTGATGGAATAGTTCCAATTGCTCTAGCTGAAAAGAATCTTGTTTTGGAAGAAGCAGACCAAAAAGATTACATAATGCTTCTTGATATAGGTGCAGAAAATACTGATATAGGAATCTTTGATGAAGATAGATTTATATACACAAGTGGTATACCAATAGGTGGAAACAATATCACAAACGATATTGAAATTGTATTAAATATATCTCATGAAGAAGCAGAAAAATTAAAAAGACAATATGGACTAGCACTAAAATCTTATATGGACAATGATACAGAGGTTGTTCTAAGTACAGTAAAAGATGGAAATAAGATAGTAAGAAGTTCAAATATAATAGAGATTATGGAAGCAAGAATTGAGCAGATATTTGAATTAGTTAATAAAGATATAACTAACGAAGGTTTAAAACAAAAAATAAATAATGTAATTTTAACTGGACAAGGTATAACAAATATAAGCAAAAGTGATATAGTAGGAAAGATTACATTAAATATTCCAGTAAAGATGGCATCAAGCAAGATAGCAGGGCTAGTAAGACCAGAATATGCAACAGCTTATGCTTTAGTTAGGTATATTGCATCAAGACCATTTGCAAAAACAGTAGCAAGTAGTTTAGACATAAATTCAAATGAAGGATTTTTACAAAATCTTTTAGAAAAAGTTAAGGATTTTTTCTATTCATAATTTTTAGAAAAAGTTTAAAGATGCTTTAAGTTATAATCTTATAAAAAAGTTAAAAACTTTCTATTCATAATCAGAAGATAAGTAGAATGGGTATAAATATTTTAGGAGGAAAAGTTATGTTAATGGATAGCTATGAAGAAAACACAAACACAACAGATGAAACAGCAGTTATTAAAGTAATTGGTGTAGGTGGAGCAGGAAATAATGCAGTAAATAGAATGGTTGACTCAGGAATAGACGGAGTTGAATTTATATCTATAAATACTGATAAGCAAGCTCTTATGTTATCAAAGGCACCAACAAAAATACAAATTGGTGAAAAGATAACAAGAGGACTAGGAGCAGGAGCAAACCCTGATATAGGAGCACAAGCTGCTGAAGAAAGCAAGACTGAAATTTCAGAAGCTATAAGAGGAGCTGATATGGTATTCGTTACATCTGGAATGGGTGGAGGAACAGGAACTGGAGCAGCACCTATAGTAGCATCTATAGCAAAGGAAATGGGAATATTAACAATAGCAGTTGTTACAAAACCATTTACATTTGAAGGAAAGAAAAGACTTACACAAGCAGAACGTGGAATAGAAAGTCTTAAAGGAAAAGTAGATACATTAGTAGTAATACCTAATGATAAATTATTACAAATAATAGATAGAAAGACAACAATGCTAGAAGCATTCAAAATGGCAGATGATATATTAAGACAAGGTGTACAAGGTATATCAGATTTAATTAAAATACCAGGTCTTGTAAATTTAGATTTTGCAGATGTTAAAACAGTAATGCTTAATACAGGAATGGCACATATGGGAATTGGTAGAGCATCTGGAGAAAATAGAGCAGAAGATGCTGCAAAACAAGCTATCCAAAGTCCACTTCTAGAAACAACAATAGAAGGAGCTAGAGGAGTTATCATTAACGTAACAGGTGGAGAAAATTTAGGATTACACGAAGTTAATACAGCTGCTGAATTAGTACAAAGAAGTGTTGATCCAGAAGCAAATATTATCTTTGGTGCAGTAGTTGATAAGAGCTTAGATGAAGATCTTTGCATAACAGTTATTGCAACTGGATTTGATAAAGAACCAGGAGCAAAAGAAACAACTATAAATTCAAAGCCATGGATAAAAAATCAAACAACACCAGTTACAAAAGATGGAATAGATATTGAACTTCCTCCATTTATATTAAAAAGTAAAGGACTAAATAAATAGTTAATTATTAAGAGAATATAGTTATTTGATTGCTACGCGGCTATTTCAAAAATAACTATATTCTTTTTTTAAATTAAAACATATACTTTAGTCAAGAAGTATATATTTTTAATGTAAATAGGATAAATTGGTAAAATAAAGAAAAGATTTGTCAGAAAAGGCAAGTCTTTTTTTGTGCTTGTTTTCAAAAAATGACAGTTTTTTTAATAGCAAGGTACTAAAATAAGGACATGACAATTTATCTAGATATAATATTTTTTGAAAATACACTTATGAATTACATAATTCTTTATGCAACTGGATTTGTACAGAAAAAGAGAATGAAAAATGTTAAGTTAATAATTTCTAGTATAATTGGAGCTATTTATGCTATTGTTTCGTACTTAAACTTAATTCCTATTTACTCAAATCCAATTATGAAAGTATTGCTTTCAAGCATAATGATTTATGTTGCTTTTAATAATGAAAATATTAAACAAATGATTAAAAATTTGTTGTTATTTTATTTGGCTTCATTTGTAATAGGAGGTTGTGCACTTGCTCTTTTATATATGATTTCACCACAAAATATTATTTTTGAAAACGGTGTATTGGTTGGAACATATCCAATGAAAGTAACCTTAATTGCAGGGGTAGTAGGATTTTTAATAATACAATATTCATTTAGCCAGAATAAAAGACAAATGAAAATGAAAGACTTATTATGTGATTTAGAGATTTTTGTAAATAATCAAAAAGTCAAAATGAAAGCTTATATTGATTCAGGAAATACTCTAAAAGATCCGCTTACCAAAAAGCCTGTAATCATTGTAGAAAAAGGCATAATGGAAAAAATTATAGATATTGATAATTTGATAGGAGGTGATGAAAAATTAAAAATAAGGTTGATACCATTTAAATCAATAGGAAAACAGAATGGAATGCTTATCGGTATAAGACCAGAATATGTGAAAATTAAATATAACGAAAATCAAGTTATAACAAAAAAAGTAATTGTTGGAATTTATGATAAAAAAATAAGCAAAAATTATTCTGCTTTAATTGGTTTGGAAATACTTGAAGGAGGTGGAGAACATGAAGTTGTTAGAAATGCTAAATAAAGCATATAATAAAATTTTAAGTATAGAGGAAATAGAACAAATCTTTTATGTTGGAGGAAGCGAAAATTTACCAGCACCACTTAGTCCAAAAGAAGAAGAACAAGAAATTATGAAGCTTGATAAAGGAGATGATAAAGCAAGAAAAACTTTAGTTGAACATAATTTAAGGTTAGTAGTTTATATTGCTAAGAAGTTTGAAAATACTGGGGTTGGCATAGAAGATTTAGTTTCGATAGGAACAATAGGGCTTATGAAAGCAATAAATACATTTAATATGGAAAAGAAAATAAAACTTGCAACCTATGCATCAAGATGTATAGAAAATGAAATTTTAATGTATTTAAGAAGAAGTAATAGAATAAAAAGTGAAATATCAATAGATGAACCTTTAAATCAGGACAGTGATGGAAATGAGTTACTTTTATCAGATATTTTAGGAACTGATGAAGACATAACATCAAGAAGACTAGAAGACGAAGTTGACCAAAAACTATTAAAGCTTTCTATTTCTAAATTAAATAAAAGAGAGAAAAATATAATGGAACTTAGATTTGGATTTATTACAGGTAATGAAAAAACTCAAAAAGAAGTTGCGGATATGTTGGGAATATCTCAAAGTTACATATCTAGATTAGAAAAAAAGATTATTGGAAAAATGAAAAAGGAGATATTGAGTAAAACAGGATAATAACTGTGAATAGTAACTATAAAAATTTTTTAAAATAATTGACTATGAAAAAATGTTACTATATAATTAAGAAAAAAAGAGAGAACAGAAGAATAAAATGAGAATAATAAAAAGAATAGTATCTTTAAGTATAATTATATTAGTAATATTATTTACTACTCAAACTTTTGCTGATGTAGGTAGTTTTGAAGACTATGACTCTGGTTCAAGTTGGGATTCTGATTGGAGTTCGGATTGGGACTCAGGGTCTAGTTCGGATTGGGATTGGGACTCAGATTATGATTCTAGCGGTAGTTTCAGTATGTTTCCTATATTTTTGGGAGGAAGCAACTTTTATATAATATTATTTATTTTGATAGTAGTATTTACAGTAATTAAGAACAAATATAAACTTTCTAACAAGAAAAGAATAAACTATGAAAACATAAATCCTCAAACTATATACGAAGATAATTTGGTTGCTAATAAAATAAAACAAACTGATCCTAATTTTAATGTAATAGAATTTGAAAGTTACGCAAAAGAGATATTTATTAAGTTACAGAATGCATGGACAGATAGAGATTGGGAAAAAATAAGACCTTTTGAATCAAAAGAATTATTTGAACAACATAAAGCACAGCTTGATGGATATATTAAAAATAATCAAATAAATGTAATGGAAAGAATATGTGTAAATTGGGTACATTTGTTTACATTTGAACAATATGGAGGAAACGATATATTAAAAGTAGACTTAAATTCTAGAATGGGAGATTATATAATAGATGCTACTACAAAGAAAGTAATAAGAGGAGATAAAGATAAAGAATATTATCATACATACACACTAACATTTATAAGAACAACTGGAGAACTAACAGTAGCTGGAGAAAATGGACTTAAAACTACAAACTGTCCAAATTGTGGAGCGCCAACTACTATAACATCATCGGGAAGGTGTGAGTATTGTAACAGTGTTATAACAACAGATCGATATGGATGGGTGTTATCAAATTTAACAAGAAAAAATTAAAATATAAAAAGTATTAAAAGGAGGAAATTATGGGATTAATTAAAGCGGCAAAAGGCGCAATATCTAGCACACTAGGAGATCAATGGAAAGAGGCAATTCGTTGTGATGACATGACAGGAGACATTTTAATGGCAAAAAAGACTACACCAACAGGAGTAATAACAAATGGAAGTACAGTAATTGTAGCACCAGGACAGTGTGCTGTAATTTACGATAACGGAAAGGTAATTGATGCAACAGCAGAAGATGGGTTATATACATTTGATACTTCAACATCACCATCGTTTTTCGCAGGTCAATTTAAGGATACTTTTAAAGAAATGTGGCAAAGATTTTTATATAATGGAGCGACATCAAAGCAACAAGCAGTATTTTTCTTTAATTTAAAAGAAATAATGGATAATAAATTCGGAACATCAGCTCCTATTCCATTTCAAGATTGGTCACACCCAATACCAAATAGGATGACAAATACAATGTCACCATTAAGCGTAAATGTACGTTGCTATGGAACATATACATTTAAAATAGATAATCCAGCTGTATTTATGCAAGAATTAGCAGGAACGGCTGATACATATTATAAATCTTCAGTAGTAGGACAAATGAGAAGTGAAGTTATGAGTGCTTTCCAAAATGTATTAAATGAATTAGGAAATTCAGAACACAAGGTTCCAGTTTTGGAGATGCCAAGCCAAACTGATGAAATGAAGCAAATGCTTGAAGAAAGAGTTTTTGATGAACCAATAAGAAGAAGAGGATTAAGATTAGTAAGCTTTAATATAGAATCAGTAACATTGGAAGAAGAATCAGAAAGAAAAATTAACGAATATGAGTTAGGTTCAAATTCTTATATGCAACAAGGAAGAATGACAACAGCATATGCAAATGCAGTTGAAAGTGCAGCTCAAAATGCAAACGGAGCAGCTAATGGATTTATGGGAATAGGAATGATGAATATGATGTCAGGAGGAATGATTGGAGGAAATGCAACATCACCATGGCAAAATCAAAATCAGCAAGGAAATTCTATGAATTATAATCCTTTTGAAAGCCAACAACAACCTCCAGTACAAGAACCACAACCAACACAAGAACCACAATTTGAACAAGAAAGTGAGCCAATGCAGGAAGTTCAACCAGTGCAAGAACCACAACCTATTCAAGAAGTTCAGTCAGTTCCAGAAATGCAATCTGAACAAGAAAATCAGCCTGTTCAAGAAATTCAACCTGAGCAAGAGAGCAAACCTGCTCAAGAACCACAATTTGAACAAGAAAGTGAGCCAATGCAGGAAGTTCAACCAGTGCAAGAACCACAAACTGCACAAGAAAGTCAACCAGCACAAAGCAACACTTTTAGAATGTGCAAAAAATGTGGAAATATAAATCCATCAGGTGCAATATATTGCAATAATTGTGGAGAAAAAATAGAATAGTCATAGAAATAAAAATCTATAAATATATAATAAAATATACTGATACTGTAACTAATTACGTTTATATGGTATCAGTATATATTTTTTACACTGTATAATTTATAATTCAACCAAAATGACATTTTCACCAATGGTTCTTATTTTGTCCCAAGTAATAACAATATCGTTATTAGAAGCGAATAAACTAAATGCTTTAGAAGAACCTGGAACTATAATAGAAGTAATGCTTCCTGTAGATAAATCTGCACAAACATCTTGAACATAGCCAAGTCTCTTGCCATCGGTAATATTTATTACCTCTTTATGCTTAAAATCCATACCTTTTTGTGCCATAAAACCAATCCTTTCTCTATATAATTGAAGGCACATATTTACAAAAATATTTTAATTTTTAAAAGTAAAGACCTCCTAAATAAATATATTACTTATAAGCTCTTTTTATGTGATTTATAGCACTTTTTTCTAATCGAGAAACTTGTGCTTGAGAAATTCCTATTTCATCAGCAACCTCCATTTGAGTTTTACAATCAAAAAATCTCTTTTTTATAATAGTCATTTCTTTGTCAGATAGTTTTTTCATTGCTTCTGCAATAGCTATATCTTCAGTCCAATGTTCATCAGTATTTTTCTTATCACTAATTTGATCGATTACACACAAATTATCACTATCAGTACCAGAAACAGATTCTTGCAATGAAACAGGATCCTGTATAGCATCTAAACTAAATGCAATCTCTTCCTTTTCAACACCAAGCTCTTTAGCTATTTGCTCAACAGTAGGTTCTGTCTGATGCTCTTTTAAATATTTATCTTTAACCATTAAAGCTTTATACGCTAAGTCTCTTGTTGAACGGCTTACTCTAATAGGATTATTATCTCTTAAATATCTTCTTATTTCACCAATTATCATTGGAACAGCATATGTTGAAAACTGTACATTTTGAGAAATGTCAAAATTATCAATAGCTTTAATTAAACCAATACAACCAACTTGAAATAAATCATCTGCATTTTCATTTCTCGATTTAAATCTCTTTATAACACTTAAAACCAGTTTCAAGTTACAATTTATAAATTTTTGCCTAGCCTCTAGATTTCCATTTTTTATTTCTTTTAAAAGTTTATCTTTTTCTTCATTTGACAGCATAGGTAATTTTGATGTGTTTATCCCACATATTTCTACCTTGTTAATCAAATAAAAGTCCTCGCTTTCAAAGTATAATAATTGATAACTAAAATTTTAGTTATTTTATCTTCATGTTCGCATAAGTATTATTTCCAAAATAAAAAAGTATATACGCAAATAAAAAGTAAAAATAAATTTACAGTTAATTAAGAAGTTAAATATTTGAAACTAAAAATATTTATAAAATAATAAATAATCATTGATATTTATAAAAACATACAATATAATTGTAGATAATATGATTTTAGGATTACCTTGTAATCACTTCAAACTACATACAACACAAAACTTTGGAGGTAATAAAAATGCTCAATGAAAGAGAAAAAGAAATTGCAGAAAAAGTACTCAGCTTAAATCCTAGCTTTGTACTTGAAAATGACCGAATTTTCGCAGATTTCAATCCTGTATTCGCAGTAAAACCAGAAGATGGAAGCATATGGTATGATGAATTAAGGGAATGTTTTACTGATGGCGAAGAATTGGTAGATGTTCAATTTGAGGAATAATTTTAAGAGGAGTATGTAATATGTACTCCTCTTGATTTTGGCATACAATATAATAAGTAAAAACCAAAAATTTTGAGGATTGATAGACACATAAATTATTATTACAGAAAAATTACAAAATTTTAAAATAATTGAAAAAATCTCTTGACTTAAAATAATAAATATGGTATTATATTAATTGTACTAAGGAAATTAGTTAGGCACACTTTAACTGAAAAAAATGCTCTAAACTAATTCTTTATTTTTTGCACTTTTACATTTTTATAAAAAAATACAAAAAAGTGTTGACTTTTGTAAAAGAGCATAGTATAATATGAAACGTTATGCATTAAAAGCAAAACGTAAAGTACATTGAAAAATAAACAATGAATCTTTTGAGAAACCAATAAAATTGCGGTAGGAAGATTCCAAAAATATACTTAATATAATTAAGTATAAAAAGGAATGAAAAGTACTACCAAAACAAAAACAGAATTTAAAATGAGCTAAGACTCAAATATAACCTGAAGTTAAGAAATTAACGAAAGGATTTTAATATGAGAGTTCGATCCTGGCTCAGGATAAACGCTGGCGGCGCACATAAGACATGCAAGTCGAACGAACTTAA
>CANRBH010000032.1 GCA_947628825.1 uncultured Clostridia bacterium
AATTCAACTGGAATTGGGTGTAAGACTAAATTCCTTTTTTCTATTTTAAAACTGGAATTTAAATTTTCACTTCACTATTAAATAATAAACGCAATTTAATATTGAAAATACAAGGAATATGTGATAAAATAGCTAACGTAATTGAAAAATATTAAAGTTTACAAAACTAATTAGTATAAGATTTGAAAATATCAAAAATTAACTTAGAGAGGGAGCAGGTTTGATGTATAGAAATCATAATTGTGGAGAATTAAATATTAAAAATGTAAATGAAGAAGTAATGCTTGCTGGTTGGGTTCAAAGAATTAGAAATTTAGGAGAAATACAATTTGTAGATTTACGTGATGAAAAAGGAATTACACAACTTGTTATATCAAAAGATATAGCTGATGCAATGAAAGATGTAACTCCAGAAACAGTAATTAGTGTTACAGGAAAAGTAGAAGAACGTTCAAATAAAAATCCTAAAATGCCAACAGGAGATATAGAAATAATTGTAAGTAAAATAGAGGTATTAGGTAAATGTAAAAGCACTTTACCTTTTGAAATCAACTCTGAAAAAGTAGATATTTCAAATGTAAGAGAAGATTTAAGACTTCAATATAGATACTTGGATTTAAGAAATGAGAAAATACATAATAATATTTTATTACGTTCAAGCATAATGAAATCAATTAGAAAACATATGGATGAATTAGGATTTACAGAAATTCAAACTCCTATACTAGCAAATTCATCTCCAGAAGGCGCAAGAGATTACTTAGTACCAAGTAGATTACATGCAGGAAAATTTTATGCGCTTCCACAAGCACCACAACAATTCAAACAATTATTAATGTGCTCTGGATTTGATAAATATTATCAAATAGCACCATGCTTTAGAGATGAAGATCCACGTGCAGATAGAGCACCGGGAGAATTTTATCAATTAGACTTTGAAATGGCATTTGCTACACAAGAAGATGTATTTAAAGTTATAGAAGATGTTTTACCAAAGGTATTTAAAGAGCATAGCTCATGGAAAGTAGATGAAGGACCTTTTGTAAGAATACCATATAACGAAGCAATGGAAAAGTACGGAATAGATAAACCAGACTTAAGAAATCCATTAATAATAAAAGATGCAACTGAATTATTTGCTAATACAGAATTTAATGCATTTAAAGACAAAACAATTAAAGTTATAATTGTTCCAAAAGGTGCAGAGCAAGGAAGAAAATTCTTCGACCAAATGGGAGAATTTGCAGTAGAAGAATTAGGAGCAAAAGGCTTAGCTTGGGTAAAAGTTGATGAAGAAAATAATTTAGTAGGTGGAATTGCTAAATTTGTAACAGATGAAATAAAAACAGAACTAGGAGCGAAAATAGGAGATGCAATTTTCTTTATTGCAGATGAAAAAGCTCAAGCCCAAAAAATAGCAGGACAGGTTAGAATAGAATTAGGAAAAAGATTAGATTTACTAGAAAAAGATGTATTTAAATTCTGTTGGATAGTAGACTTTCCAATGTATGAATATAACGAGGAAGAGAAAAAAATTGATTTCAGCCATAATCCATTTTCAATGCCACAAGGTGGATTAGATGCTTTAAGTAATAAAGAACCATTAGATATTTTAGCATATCAATATGACCTAGTATGTAACGGATATGAATTATCATCAGGAGCAGTAAGAAATCACAATCCTGAAACAATGGTAAAAGCATTTGAAATAGCAGGATATACAGAAGAAGATGTAAAAACAAAATTTGGAGCATTATATACAGCATTTAGTTATGGTACACCTCCTCATGCAGGATGTGCTCCAGGACTTGATAGAATGGTTATGCTAATAGCAGACTCAGAAAATATAAGAGAAGTAATTGCATTTCCAAAAAATAAGAAAGCAAGAGATGTAATGATGGACTCACCAAATTTTGTAACAGATGAGCAACTAAAAGATGTTCATATAGTAGTAACTGAAGAAGAACAAAATCAAGAATAAAATATACAACAATTCTTCGGAGGACGTTTAAAATGAGTAATGAATATACAAACTTTGTTATTTATCCAGATGATGAATACCAAGAAGCAATCACAAAATATTTAAATTATGAAAAAGAAGACATAGTAGGTATAGATGCAAGAGAATTAAAAGCAAATATAATGTATTTATTTGCTGATGGATATCAATATGAAATAACGATGCAAGGCTTACCTAAACAATATCCAAAAGCTGTATTACAAATTGCTAAGAAATGGAATTTATCATTGTCTGTTTCATCTAACCAATTAAATGCAGCTGATTTATCAATTGGATTTGATAATTTAACAGTAGTTGTAAAATCAAAAGAGGACTATGAAAGAGTATGCAAGATGCCTAAAAAATATACTCTTATGGTACTTCCGGAAGTTCTAGAAGAAATATATGATGATGTAACCCAAAGAAGAAATATTAAAGAAATTATCTTATTATCTGTTAACTTAAATTCTGTAACTTTAGAAATGATAAAAAAATATAACCCAAGCTCAATAGGATTAATGAATACATCTCTTCATGTAGGATGTAAAGACCTTTATTTACCAGGAGATTTTATAAAAATTCAAGAAGCTGCAAATGATATGATATATAAATCAAATGCTAATAAAGAAGGCATTAGAGATATAGATAAATTTTTAGGAATTTATAAATTACTAGGAGAAACTCTAGAATATGATCCGATGGCTGTAAGACGTATATTAAATATGAATGACCATAATTTATTAGGACTATTAAGAGGAAGTACTGCTTGTGAAGGTTTTGCAACAATACTAACAGAAATATTGACATTAGCGAAAATAGATTCAACTGTTATTATAGGTAATTATGAAAGTCAAAAAGGTAGCGAAGGACATGCATGGAATAAAGTTGCAATTGATGGAAAATTGTATAACTGTGATTTAAGTGGAGATTCTATTTCTATTAGAGAAGGAGCAAAACCAGAGAATTGTCTGCTTACTGATAAAGAATTTGAAAAAGAAGGATATATATTTGGTGATAATAAGCTTTTAGACAATAATTATGAACTAGCACAAGAAAACTATGACCAAGATGAAATTGATAAATTTTTTGAAAAAGATCATAATTCAATAGCGGATTTGATAAAAAAGGAAGTTTTATCCCCAAAAGATATGGTAGAAAAAATTGCCATAGTAAAAAGAAGATACAGTACTCCAATTTATTTAAGATTATATAGAGAAGACAAAGAACACTATGGAATTCAGTTTAGAAGAAGACTTACAAATGGAATGACAAGACCTATATCAGATGAATATCCAAGTTTTGAAGTATCTAAAAGAGGAGAATTTTTAGAAGAATACCAAAAACGATTTGGAGTAGCTAAAGCTAAAAAAGGAACAATTTTAAGCAAAGGCTTAGTTCTAAGTTTTGTCAAAGATAAAAAGAAGAAAATTAAAGAAGATTTTGTAATTGATGTTGATTTAGAAGAAGATGAGGAAAGATAAAATAAAATGAATTTTCCCTGTTAGATATTTAATAGGGAAAATTCATTTTATTTTATCATTGATATGAAATTATAAATTTTAGAACAATTTTGCAAACACTACGGAAATAATAAAATTATAGTTAAAATGTTGCAATATATAAAAATTAGTGATATAAAATATAGTAGGAGAATTTTATGAAAAACATTAAAGACTATAATTTAGAAGAACTAAAGGAAGAACTAAAACTCCTAGAGGAGAAGCCATTTAGAGCAGAACAAATATTTAAATGGTTGTTTGTAGATAAAGTAAAAAGCTTCGATGATATGACAAATCTATCTCTAGAACTTAGAGAAAAATTAAAACAAAATTATGATATATGTAACTTTGAAATAGTTAAAAAGCTTGAATCCGTAGATGGTACAAAAAAATATCTTTTTGGATTAGGTGATGGCAATGCAATAGAATCTGTACTTATGGAATATCATTTTGGCAAGACAGTTTGTGTATCTTCACAAATAGGATGTAAAATGGGATGCAAGTTCTGTGCTTCAACAGGAATACCATTTATAAGAAATTTAACATCAGGAGAAATAGTAGAACAAATTATTGCAATAGAGCAAGATACAGGTTCAAAAATATCAAACGTTGTATTCATGGGAATTGGGGAACCAATGGACAATTACGACAATGTAATGAATGCAATAAAGATTTTAAACAATCCAAAAGGATTAAATATTGGAGCTAGACATATAAGTGTTTCAACAAGTGGTATAGTTCCAAAAATTTATGAATTTGCAAACCAGAATATTCAATGTACTTTGTCAATATCATTACATAGTGCAAATAATGAGATTCGCTCAAGTATGATGCCAGTAAATAATGCATATAATATAGAAGAACTAATACAAGCTTGCAAATATTATATAAATAAAACGAACAAAAGAATATCTTTTGAATACGCATTAGCAAAAGACAACAATGATAATTTAAAAGATGCAGATGAATTAATTAGATTATTAAAAGGTATGTTATGCCACGTTAATCTAATACCAATAAATAAAATAGAAAATGGAAAATATACTAAGAGTTCATTAGAAAATATAATAAAATTTAGAGATTATCTAAACGAGCATGGAATAACCGCAACAATTAGAAGAGAACTAGGTTCTGATATTGATGCAGCATGCGGACAACTTAGAAGAAAAAATATAGGAGGAAATATTTAATGGCAAAAGCTTTTGCAACTTCAGATGTGGGAAAAGCTAGAGAAATTAATGAAGACTATTTTTATATTAGTTTTCCAGATGATGAAATACAATTGTTTATTTTGGCAGATGGAATGGGAGGATATAATGGTGGTGAGATAGCAAGTAAGCTTGCTGTACAAACAGCTAAAAGTTATATTCAAACTAATTATGAAAAAAACAAAGATGATTTATTAAATCTAATAAAAAGTAGTGTTCAATATGCTAATATGGTAGTGTATGATAAAGCACAGGAGAATGTAGAAATAAGCAATATGGGAACAACGATGGATATTTGCTTAATATACCAAAACAAAGCTTATATTGCTCACATTGGAGATAGTAGAGTTTATAGAATAAGAAAAGAAGTAATTAGAAGACTTACTAAAGACCATAGTTATGTACAACAATTAGTTGATGAAGGAAAAATTACTAAAGAAGAAAGTATGAAGCATCCAAAGAAGAATATGCTTATGAAGGCTCTTGGATGTACAACTTTTGTAGAACCAGATGTATCAGTACATGGATTTTTTAGAGGAGATACTTTGCTTATGTGTTCAGATGGTTTAACTAATATGGTACCAGAACAAGAAATTAAAGCAATTATTAAAGAAAATCCAACAGATGCAACAAAGTTATTAGTACAAAGAGCAAATGATTTAGGTGGCAAAGATAATATAACTGCAATAATCATAAGGTAAGGAGAAAAGTTATGAACTTGATAGGAAAAATTATAGGAAATCGATATGAGATTTTAGAAGAAGCGGGAAATGGTGGAATGGCTGAAGTCTTTAAAGCAAAAGACCATGTACTTAATAGATATGTTGCTGTAAAAGTGCTTAAAGACGAATATACAACAGATTCTGATTTCATAAAAAGATTTAATACAGAAGCACAATCAGCAGCAGGATTATCACACGCAAATATAGTATCAATTTATGATGTTGGTTTTGAAGAAGAAAATAATTTGTATTACATAGTAATGGAACTAGTAAAAGGAAAAACTTTAAAACAAATTATAAAAAAAGATGGAATTATCTCTTGGAAATGGGCAGTAAACATTGCAATGCAAATTGCATCTGCTTTAGAAGAAGCTCATAAAAATGGTATTGTTCATAGAGATATTAAACCACACAATATAATCATAACAGAAGATGGAGTTGCTAAAGTTACAGACTTTGGAATAGCTAAAGCAGTTTCTAATTCTACAATAACAGCATTTGGAACAACAATTGGTTCAGTACATTATTTTTCTCCAGAACAAGCAAAGGGAGGAATAACTGATGCTAAGTCAGATTTATACTCGTTAGGTGTTGTTATGTATGAAATGCTTACAGGAAAAGTTCCATTTGATGCAGATACTCCTGTATCAGTAGCATTAAAACATATGCAAGAAGAAGCTGATGAGCCGATAAAATTAAATCCAGATATACCAACAGCAGTAAATCAAATCGTTGTAAAAGCAATGAGAAAAGATCCAAGTGAAAGATATCAATCAGCAACTGAAATGTTAAAAGATTTAGCAAAAGCTCTTAAAGACCCAGATGGAGATTTCGTAATAATTGAAAACAAAGATGGCGAATATACAAGAGTTATGAAAGCTGTTGATGGAAAAGGTAAAAAGGAAGATAAAGACAATAACGATAAAAAGAAAAAGAACTTTTTCAAAGAGCATCCAAAAGCAAAAATAGCTTTGTTTATACTAGGATTAGTACTTCTATTTGTACTTGTATTTGCAATAACAAAAATAGCTTTAGATGGAGGAATTTCTAAAAAGGTAGAAATTCCAAACCTAGTAAATAAAACTATAGAAGAAGTAGAAGGTGAACTAAAATCATTAAATCTTAAACTTGAAAAAACAGAAGCGGCAAGTCCAGATGTTGAAGAAGGCAAAATAATCTCTCAAACTCCAGAATTTAAACAAGGAGAAAAGATTAAAGAGGGAGAAACAATTAAAGTTGTAGTAAGTAAAGGACCAGAAACATCAGAACTTCCAAGCTTTATTGGAAAGAAGATAGAAGAAGTAAGAGAACTAGCAACTGAATTAGGAATAGAACTTGTAGAAGAAATAAAAAATAACAATACTGTTGAAGCAGGATATGTTATAGCTCAAGATATAAATGAAGGAACACTTGTAAAATCAGGAGATAAGGTTACTGTACAAATAAGTGCAGGAACAGCTAAAACTAAGGTTCCATATGTTATAGGAATGGATGAAGGAACAGCAAATGCTACATTAGTTAATGCAAATCTAAAAGCAAAAGTAACTTATGTAACAGATGAAGAAAAAGAAAATGGCAAGGTTATTTCACAAAGTGTTGTTTCAGGAGAGGAAGTTGCAGAAGGAACAGAAGTAGAAATTAAAGTTAATAAATTTGAAGAAAATAAAAAGACTGTAAGATTATTTTTAACAAAAGTACCAAAGGTTGAAGATCCATCTAACACATCAACAGACAATACTGTTATTATTACAGTAATTGTAAATGGAAAAACAACAGTAAATGGAAAATCATCAACAATTGGAAAAGATTATGAAGATTTAGGAACAATTACTGGTACAGGTATACAAAAAATAGAAATAAAAATTACAAAAGGCAGTATGACAAAAACAATTACAGATGAAATAAATATTGATGAATATGATGAAAATGCAGAATGCTATGTTGGAGCACAATAACAAAATTTGACTGTATAAATTACTAATGAAATCAAGTATTAGTGATTATATAGTTATAATAAAAACGCACACTCTATAAAAAGAGTGTGCATTATATATAAATCTAGTTTTAGAAATGGGGGAAGTTTTATGGAAATATCAGCATCTATTTTAAGTGTAAAAGAAGAAGAATCAGTACATACATTTTATAGATTAGAATTAGCACATATTGATTATTATCATATAGATGTAATGGATGGAAAATTTGTAGAAAAAGACACATCTGAGCTTATGAAAATCTATTCAGATAATTTAAAAAACATAACAAGCATACCACTAGATGTACATTTAATGGTTGAAGATGTAAAAAAATATGTTGATATATTTTCATCAAATGAACCTAAAAGTATAACTTTTCATTTAGAAGCTGCCAAGAACAAAGAAGAAATTTTAGAACTAATCAAGTACATAAAGCAATATTCAAAAGTTGGAATATCAATAAAGCCAAATACAAATGTAGAGGAAGTATATGAATATTTGCCTTTAGTACATAGTGTATTGGTAATGACTGTCGAACCCGGAAAAGGTGGACAAAAACTAATCCAAGAAACAATTGAAAAGATAAGAAAATTAAAAGAATATATAGAAAAAAACAATTTAGACACAGAAATTGAAGCAGATGGAGGAATAGGATTAGACAATATCAAAGAACTTAAGGATGCAGGCTTAGATATTGCAGTAGTGGGAACATCTTTGATAAACGCAAAAGATTATAAATATACAGTAAATAAACTAAAAAGTATTTAATATAAACCATTATTTTCTATTAATGTTCAATAAAATGCTTTATTGACGTGAAAAAAACAATAAAAATTGGAGGAAGAAATGTCGCATAGAAGAGCTAGAAGTAGAAGAAGAGATAATATAATATGGGAAACTATAAGTAACAAAAACTTTATTATTATAAGTAGTATATTGATTTTGATTATTTTGGTAGGACTTGTAGGCATAAAACTATTAAACTTAAATGTTGAGAAAGATATTGCAGCAGAAAAAGCTAGAATAGAAGCACAAATTGAAGATATATATACTAGCACAACAGCGCAATTTGAAGGAATAGGTGAATTTAAAACTAATCAAATAATTAAAATTTCTGCTGTTGGAGATATTTTATGTGGAAATAATTTAAAGAAATTTGGTAGTGATTATAACAATATATTTACAGATATATCAAAATATTTAAAAGACTCTGACATTACAGTAGGAACATATGAAACTACCATTACAGAAGATACAAAGACATTTGCAGATGCAGTAAGTAAAAGCGGAATAAACTTTGTTAGTTTAGCACATAACCATGCTTTAGATAATGGACAAGCAGGATTAAATACAACTAAGGAATATCTAGAAAGTTTAGGAGTAGATACAGTAGGAGTATCAGCAGATAGTCCAGAAAATAGAGTTAAAATTAAAGAAGTAAAAAATACTAAAATAGCATTTCTTGCTTATACTTATGATAATGGAAAAAGTGGAGTTAATATTTATAATCAAGATTTAGTAAAACAAGACTTAGAATATGCTGAGCAAAATGCAGCAATTTCAATAGTTATGATGCATTGGGGAAATGTTAATACTAATGAGGTAAGTGAATATCAGGTTGAACAAGCAAAATATTTAATAAGTTGTGGAGCAGATATTATAATTGGTGCACATCCATCTGCAGTACAGAAAATGGATATAGTACAAAATAGTAGTTTTAGTGATTGTTTTATAGCGTATTCAGTAGGAGATTATACATCAGATTTTACAGTAGAGAATGCCAATCTTGAACTTATATTAAATCTTCAAATATTTGTAAATACAGAAGGAAAAGCATCTTTGTATAAAGTCGATTATACACCTGTATATATGTGGGACAGAGGTGCAAAATTCACAGAAAATAGATTTAAAATACTTGATATGAAAAAAGAAATAGCTGATTTTGGATTAGAAAATAGCCAGATAGATAAAAGTACCTATGACAAATTAGTAAGGGGAGTAGATAGATTAAACTCAATATTAGGAAGATAAATACACAAAGAAAATACGGAAAGGAGAAAGCATTAGCTTTTAGAATGATATAAGCTAAAAATATATTAAAATTTAAGCTAATGTAATCTAGTAAAATGAAAGTAGGATTTGTATCATTAGGCTGTAGTAAAAATCTAGTTGATACCGAAATGATGGTAGGATTATTTAAGAAAAATAAATACGAAATAGTAAACAATCCAGAAGAAGCAGAAGTTATAGTTATTAACACTTGTGGTTTCATTCAGCAGGCAAAAGAAGAAGCAATAAATACTATTTTAGAAATGGCTGAATATAAGAAAAAGAAATGTAAAGTTTTAATAGTAACAGGTTGTTTGATTGAAAGATATAAAGATGAACTTACTAAAGAAATGCCAGAAGTTGATTTGTTTATAAAGTTTAGTGAATATGATTCTTTTTGGAAGCAAGTAGAAAACATTATAAAGAAAAAGAATGATTATACTGAACTAGATTTTTTAGATAGAATAGTTACAACAGGAAATAATTATGCCTATATTAGAATAGCAGATGGATGTGATAATTTCTGCACATTTTGCGCTATTCCATACATAAGGGGTAGATTTACAAGTAGAAAAGAAGAAGACATATTAGAAGAAGTTAGAAGCTTAGCAAAACAAGGAATAAGAGAATTTATTATTATTGCACAAGACACCACAAAATATGGAGTTGACATTTATGGAAAGCCAATGCTTGCTGATATATTACATAAAATAAGTGAAATAGATGGAGTTGAGTGGATTAGATTTTTATATTCATATCCAGAAACAATAACATATGATCTAATTAAAGAAGTTAAAAATAATGATAAAATCTGTAAGTATTTTGATATTCCAATGCAACATATCTCAGATAAGATATTAAAGAAGATGAATAGAAAATCAAATAAGGAAAGTACTAAAAAGTTAATTACAAAATTAAGAAAAGAGATTCCTAATGTAATTATTAGAAGTACCTTAATGGTAGGTTTTCCTGGAGAAACTCAAGAAGACTTTGAAGAATTATATGAGTTTGTTAAATGGGCCAAGTTTGATAAACTAGGATGTTTTACATACTCTAAAGAAGAAGGAACAGGTGCTTCTAAAATGCCTATGCAAGTTCATCCGATGACTAAAAAATCAAGATATAATAAAATTATGAGTCTTCAGCAACAAATCTCTAAAGATAATTTAAAAAGACTTATTGGCAAAGAATATAAAGTTTTAATTGAAAATGCTATTGTTGCTGATGATAATGAAGTGTACTTTGTTGGAAGAACATATATGGATGTGCCTGAAATAGATGGATATATTTATTTAAAGGGAGAAGCGGATATAAATACATTTGTAAAATGTAAAGTAACAAGTGTAAATGAATATGACTTGATGGGAGAAATATTATAATTAATGATTTATAAATAATAAATTACTTCTTGACAATTACAAACATATGTTTTATAATATAAAGGAAATATATTTTATAAAGGATTAAAAATGTTAAGAGAATTAGAAGAACTAATTGATTTTATTCAAATAGAATATAAAGAGTTTAATGAAAAATGGAAAAATAGTGAAAACTATGATAGAATAAATTTAAGAAAATTTGAAGTTCGTAATCTACTAGATAATGAAAAAATATTGAATAATGTATTTAATTATAGAGAATTCATAAATGAAAATAATATTAAATTAATTATGGACTTTAAACAGTTTAATAGTAATAGTGTTAAAGTAAATACTAGAGCAAAAACAAAAAACTCTATTGAATATAAAATAAAAAATTATACGCAAAACCATGAAAATGGAAAAATTTCTATAAATAAATGTTTAAATGATTTATTCGGAATAAGATTTATAACAGAAAAAAGTCTTACGTACGAAGAAATCACAAAATTGATTAAAAATAAATATAATAATTTGAGGTGTATAGACTCATCTAAAAAAGAGTATAAAGCGACACATATATATTTCAAACAAGATAATTATTCATTTCAATGGGAACTACAAATATGGAATAAAGAAGATGAAATAAATAATATAAATTCACATGAAAAATATAAACAAGACTATATCCAATGGGAAAAAGAGAATAAAGGAGGAAAGAAATAATGGTAACGCATTTTATTTTTATGAGTAGTTCTTATTCATTAGGAACAAGAATTGCCTTGGATTATATTGTTAAAAATGCTAAAGTACAAGAAGAAATAAAAAAGCATCTAGATGAAATAATAGCTAAATGCGGTAAAGATGTTTCGATTTCAACTCATATGATACAAGCAGATGACGAAAGCTGGAAATCTGTTATTAAAGCAGACCATTTTTTCAAAGATATAAAAGTAGTAGAAGATTTAGAAGAATTTATTAAACTTATAAAAAAAGATAGAAAAATTAAAGGAATTGATGTTGCTAAATATATTCTATCAAAGGTAACATGCACACAGTTAAAATTACAGAAACTTGTATATTTATGCTTTGCGGATTATTTATGTGAAACTGGTAAGAAACTATTTATAGACAAAATATATGCTTTTAAGTATGGACCAATAGTATATTCTGTATATGAAAAATATAAAGCTTATGGATATGAACCAATAGAAAAAGAAAAGGAAGAAATAGATAGTAATGGAATTTATGAAATGCCATCTAAAAGTAGAATTTTATTTGCTGAAGACGGTGTAGAGAAAATATTAAGTATAGATAAAACATTAGAAAAGTATGGAAAACTTTCAGCAAGCGAATTGGTAGAAATAACACATAGAAAAAATTCTCCATGGAGCAAGACAATAAAAGGAACATTAGAAAGTTATTATCCAATAGAGATAGAAACTATAAAGAATTATCATAAGTATGAAACAATATAAAAACCATTCAAAAAGAATGGTTTTTATATTTGAAAAAATGTAATAATTATACAATTATATTATAAATTAAATTTGTTATCATACAAGTAACTATTCCACAAACAGTAGGAATTAAGAAAGAAAGAGCAGTCCACTTCCAACTACCAGTTTCCTTTTTTATAGTAAGCAAGGTTGTTCCACAAGGAAAGTGAAGCAAAGAAAATAGCATAACATTTATAGCAGTTATAATAGTCCAACCATTAGTAGAAAGTATATTAAATATGCTAAAGATATTCTCCATATCAACTAAAGTACCAGCTTTAGTATAGCACATAAGAATTATAGGAAGAACAATCTCATTAGCAGGAAGGCCTAATAAAAATGCTGTTAAGATGTATCCATCTAATCCCATAAGTCTAGCAAATGGATCAAAGAAATTCGCTATATATGTTAAAAGACTTAAGTTTCCAATAGTTATATTTGAAAGTATCCATATTATTATTCCTGCTGGAACCGCCACACTTAGAGCTCTACCTAAAACAAAAAGTGTTCTATCAACTATTGAACTTACTAATATTCTACCTATTTGAGGTTTTCTATAAGGAGGAAGCTCTAGTATTGCACCATCTGTTTTTCCTTTTAAAACAGTCATTGAAAGTAGCTTTGATATGAAAAATGTAAAGCCAATACCAATTAAAATAACGACAAACACCACTAATGTTGAAATAAGACTACTTTTAAAATTTTGCCCACTACTTATTGCACCACTAAAGAAAATAGTTGCAACTGTAATTAAAAAAGGAAAACGACCATTACAAGGAACAAAACAGTTTGTAAGTATTGCAATAAGTCTTTCTCTTCTTGAGCTTATTATTCTGCAACCAATAACACCTGCAGCATTACAACCAAAACCCATACACATTGTAAGAGCCTGTTTTCCAGAACTATTACACTTCTTAAAACATTTGTCTAAATTAAATGAAATTCTAGGTAAATACCCTAAATCTTCCAAAAGTGTAAATAGAGGAAAGAATATAGCCATTGGTGGTAACATAACACTAACTATCCATGTAACTGTTGTATAAACTCCATCCATTAACAGTGAAAATAACCAATTTGGAACTTTTATAAATAATAAAAATCCTGCCAAATATGGTTCTAAAAAACTAAAAAAGTTAGAGAGTAGTTTTGAAGGATAATTAGCCCCAACAATGGTAATCCAAAAGATTAAACAAAAGAAAAGAATCATAATTGGTATGCCAAATCTTTTAGATGTTAGTATTTTGTCTATTTTTTTATCTCTTTCATTATAATTGTTATTTGAAAAAGTACATACAGCTTCAGTTACTTTATGTGCTTTGTCAAAAATAGCTTTTATATTTTCATC
>CANRBH010000033.1 GCA_947628825.1 uncultured Clostridia bacterium
TATTAAGTGTACCCTTTTTTCTCAAAAAAATTTTTGAGAATTTTTTATTTTTCTATTGACATGTTACCGAATTACTTTATTTCAAATTTGTTATGATATGATTATAGAACAATTGTTTGTGAAAGTCAAGTAAAATTTTCAAATCTCCTTCTTTTTGAACTACTATAATTTTTTGAGTAGTTCAAACTTTCTTCAGTTTTAAATATATTTTGTAAGTGATATGTCATCAATAGCTTGTCCAGTAATAATATAATATATTTTTATCACAATCATAGACACCTATTTCCCAGCCTGTTGCTTCTTCATCTGTAAAATTATGTTTTTTATTTTCATCTCTTGTTCTACATACTTTTTCATAGTGATAATATCCATTTTCTATCAAAAGTACTTCTTTATTATGTTCAAAATCATCTAATCTTTCATCTTCTAGTCTATTTTTACTCCATTTAGTACTTTTTTCTAATGTATTGATTATTTCTTTTCCTTGTTCTTCTGTAAATTGATATGTATAGTAGTCTGTGCCATCATTTTGTGGACCTCCTCTTACACTATATATCTCTCTTGATACATAATTATTTGTTTTTATTCCTAGAATTTTACTATAATCGCTATGGTGTTTATAGGGATTACCTTTAAGATAATATAATTTTGCATTTTTTACATCAAATATTGCATATCCTTTTTCATAATAATATATATCCTGTCTGTCTATTGGGATTTTTTCATCATCTACTGTAACATCATAAAATTCATTCATTATATATTCATAATATTTGTTTTTGCTCCATAGCTCACTATTTTCCATCTGTTCTTTTAACCTTTTTATACTTCCATTGCTTATTTTATATACTTTATATTCTTCAAATATATCTTCTTCAAATACAGTATAATATTTTACTTCATAATAATTTATGTCAAGTCCAAGTTTTTTATAATCATTATCTGCCTTAACGATATATTTTAATCCAAAAAAATATATAATTATTAAAAATATAATAAATGTATCTATAATTAAAACAATTGTTTTTAGTTTATTTTTTATTTTCAATTTTAATATCTCCTAAAAATTTAAAATTCTCCTTCTTTTGTATTAAATATAATTTTTAAATCAAATGTTTTAATAACTCCAAATTCACTGGAAACAACAGCGAAATTATTTAATGTAGTTGAAAATATATCGCTAAGTTTATTTTTATCTACATCTGCATACTGTTTTATATTTTTAAATTCGGTGAAATCATATTTATCATTTATTTCAATTTCAAAATTCCATTTTTTATTCTTGTCTTTTTTAGCTTTTAATAGCATCGTAGCATCATGTAGTGCATATAGCAAGTCTCCTTCATAGAACCTAATTAAAACATCTTCCTTTGGATTTTTATCATCTACAATGAACTCATCTGCATCTTGTCCATATTTTTTTATTAACTGATTTATTCTTTCTTTAAATATTTCACTTTCCGTTATTAAACTTATTACTTCATCATCTTTTATAATTAAATCTTTCGGTTTATTTCCAATAATTGTTAACGAATTAAATAACAATTTTGAAGAAAACTTTTTATTATTTAATATTCCACCTATAACTACAACTTGCCAAAATATATATTGCATTGAATAAAATACAACATATGAAATTGGACTTGTCTTTTTTGTTATATCGAATATAAAACTAACACTTTTTATGAGATTTTCTGCCGTTTTTTTATCTACTTCTTCCCAATTAACATTTTTAATTTCTTCTAAAATATTATTAAACTTTTGTGTATAGTTAAACAGCCTATATATCTCATTTAATGAAAAAGAAATTGTTTCTACTATATTATTTGAAAATGTTTTGATATTTTTTATATCATTAGAAATTTTTTTCTTCGTATCATTTAATGCTTCATAATTCATCATATTTAAATAATTTAAAGCTATATATTTTTGTGCAAGAGCATACTTTTTCTTTCTATTAAGAAAAAATTTATGATTTTTCCATGCTATTCTTGTGCATAAGTTTAATTCTTTATTCCAAATTATTCTTGGTTGTTTAGCAAAACCTAATAATTCATATAAATTATCTAAACATCCTCTCCCAAACATTTCATATTTATAATTATATGGTTTATTACATAATATACATCTTTTTTCTTCCATTTTTAATACTCTTTCCTTATCACTATTTATTTTTTAATTTATTACACTAGAAACTGGTATAATATAATTATTTTCATCTATTTTCATTAGTTTATCATACAAGCAAATAATTCCTCCTTGACCAATTTTTAAATTTGTTTTTTCAAGGTATTTAAAGTTTTTCATCATATCTTTTCTTGGATTTGCTGTTTTCTTTATTTCTAATGGATATAATGTGTTATTTTTAAACATAATAAGGTCTATCTCTTCTGTTTCCTTATTTCTAAAATGTGATATTTCTAATCTTATACCTTTGTTATCATAAGATTTTATAATTTCAGAAATTACATATGATTCAAAAAAGCGTCCCGATAAATCACTTAACTGTAATGCTTTTGCACTTTTCCAATTTGCTAAATAACAAGCTAGACCCAAATCCATAAATATTATTTTAGGCATATGTGTAAGCCTCTTTATTTTATTTGATGAATATGGTTCTAATAAATATACAAGTCCTGTACTTACTAATATTGAAAACCATTCTTTAATTGTATTTACTGAAACACCTACATCTTTTGCAATATCAGAATAATTTAATGTAGTACCTGTTCTTATAGCTACATCTCTTATAAATTTTTTAAAAGCCTCTACATTTCCTATATTTTTTATCTTCTTAATATCTTTTTCTATATAAGTATTTATATATGAATAGTAAAAATCATTTCTGTCCATATCTTCTATATCATATAATTCTGGCATTCCACCTTTAAAAATTCTTTCAAATATTTCATTTACATCAATATAATCATGTTGCTTTAGATTATCTGGATCAAAAACCTCTTTTTTTGTATTTCTTACAATTTCACTATAAGTAAAACTATTCATTTTGACTATTCCTGCCCTACCTGCAAGTGATTCAGTAACATTTTTCATAAGATCAAATAATTGAGAACCTGATAACCAATATTGTCCTCTTGTTTTATCTTTATCTACCTTCATTTTTATATATGGAAATAACTCTGGAGCATATTGAACTTCATCAATGAATAGTGGTGTAGGATATGAATCTAGGAAAATTTTTGGATTTTCCTTTGCCTCTTTTCTTAAAGTTTCATCATCCAATGAAACTTTTGTCATGTTTTCTGGCATTACACTTTCAAGTAAAGTAGTTTTGCCAACTTGTCTTGGTCCAGTTACTACTAATACTCTAAAAGTATCATTTATCTTCTTTATTCTTTCTTTTACTTCTCTTTCATACATTTTTAAGTTCCCCCATTTAAAAATATCTATTTATATTTTAAAATTTTATTGCAAAAAAGTCAATACTTTCACTGCAAAAAAGTCATATATTTTATTGCAAATTAGTCAAAAAATATTCTATTGCAATTCTTTATCTTTTTCTTTGCAATAGAATATTAAATTACTTTATATATTTAATAATAAATCTTGTTCCAACTCCTTCTTTTGATTTAACTGATATATAACCATTTTCTTTTTCTATAATAGTTTTACTTAATGCCAAGCCAATTCCCATACTATTTTCTGATGAATTTTCTGTTTTATAGAATCTTTCAAATATATGGTTTATATCTTTTTTAGAAATTCCTTCTCCATAATCTGTTATGATTATTTTTAGTAATACACTTGAATCTTCTACTTTTATATCTATTTTAGGATCGTCTTTGCTGTGCTCTATCGAGTTCTTTACAATGTTTGTAAGAGCTTCTAATTGCCATTTATAATCAATTTTAATTGTAGCATTTTCTGGTATATCCTTTTGTATTTGTATATTTTTAATATCTAATAATATGGACAAGTTGTCTATTACTTCATCTATTAACTTTTTAACATTTGTTTCTTTTGAATTCATTACTATTGTTCCAGAGTCAAATTTAGCAAGTTTTAAAAGAGATATTACCAATGATGATATCCACTCTATTTGCTTACTTATCGTATTCATAAAATCTTTTCTTGTTTCTTCATCCATATCTGGATTTTCATATAAATTGTCTATCATTATTCTTATTGAAGTTAGAGGAGTCTTTAATTGATGAGAAATGTCCTCCAAAGCAATACTTAAATTTTTACTTTCTTTTCTGCTGTTTTCAGCCGCTTCTCTTAGCAAAATAGTTGTCTTATACAATTCATTTCTAAGCTTAGTAAGTTCATCTTCTGAATTATCTTCTATTTTCAAATTATATTTTCCAGTGTTTACTTTTTTTAGATAAAGATTTATTTCTTCTATTTTTTTGTTTTGTCTTGCAATATATAATAAAATTATAAATGTTATTGTTAGTCCAAATGCAATTATTACTAGAATATTTATTGTAACAGTTAACCTTTTTTGTTCATTTAGACTTTCTATATAATCCATATTTTCGTATCCATATTGTTTAAGTAAATCTTTACCTTGTTTTGAAAAATCTTTATTTTGCAAAATATTTATTATTGCTTTTTCATCTACATTTGGATAACTTTCTCTTATCTCCCCTACTATACATTCTATATTATAATTATAAATTTCATTGTATTTGTCTAATTCTTTTTTAGTTATAATAAAAGATATTACGCAAAATAATATTATTACAATTAAGCATGGAATTATTATTTTCTTTAAATCTGATATTTTAATCATCTACTCTATATCCTATCCCTTTTATTGTTTTTATTACATCTTCTTCACCTAATTTTGCTCTTACTCTTTTAATGTAAACAGTTAGTGTATTGTCATTTACATAGTTTCCAGCTATGTCCCATATCTTATCTAGGATTTTTTCTCTTGTAATTGTCTTGCCTGTGTTGCTTAATAGTAAAACTAGTATTTTATATTCTAGTGCTGTGAAGATAACTTCTTTATCTTTTACATATACTCTATTTGCATCTAAATCAACTTTAATATTTTTGCAGACTAATTCTTTTTTATCTTTATTATATCTTCTTAAAACATTTTGAATTCTGGATATAAGTTCTCTATTTCTAAAAGGTTTTATGATGTAATCATCTGCTCCTAAATCAAATCCTAGAACTACATCTTTTTCTTCGTCTTTTGCTGTTAAAATTATTACAGGAGTATCTTTTTCTCGTTTAATAATTTTACACAACTCAAAACCATTTCCATCTGGAAGTGTAATATCTAAAATTACTAAATCAAATATTTTCTCATTTAAAAGATCTTCACTTTCCTCTATTGTTTTTGCAATATCTATTTCAAAGTTTTCTTGTTCTAGTGAATACTTTAATCCCTTTAAAATTGTATCACTATCTTCCACAAGTAATATTTTGTTTTTCATTCAGATATTTTACTCCTTTATTTTTTCTGCATATATTTTATCATTTTATATGCAGAAAAGCTATAGTTATATGCAGATATTTTTACTAGCGTTTTAATTATTAAAGAATATGAATATAGTTATTTTCGAGAAAGCCGCGTAGCTATATATTATCATTCCTTATTGTTTCTACTATATTTTGTTTGTTAATTTTATTTAAAGAATATTTCATTGTAAGTCCTACTATTATGAATACAAATACGAATGATATAAGTATTGGTAGCCATGGAATTTCAAATCCAAATTCTACATTTAATGAAAATGCGTGATACATTGCATATGATAAAGCAATTCCAATTGGTATTCCTATCAGTAGTGATTTTAATCCATATAATACACTTTCTAATCTAATCATTCTGTTAAATTCTTTTGTAGTCATTCCGATTGATTTTAACATTGCAAATTCTTTGCTTCTTAATATCATATTAGTTGTAATTGTGTTAAATATGTTTGTTACTCCAATTAAAGTAATTACTGTTATAAATCCATACAAGAATATTGACATAATAAGAATTATTCTTTTTTCATTTTCAATTAAAGTTTCTAGATTAGTTATACTTAAGTTATTGTATCTAGTATCTTCCTTTTTCTTATCTAAAAGTTCTGATTCTATCTCATTTGGATTTTCTTCATTTACATACATTTGACTTAAATAACATAAATCATTATCTATAATATCATTTTCTTCTGATACAAATATATATCCTGTTGATTGTTGCATACTATACCCCATAGGTCTAATATCATCAATTATCTTTGTAATAGTTATTTCTTTTTCTCCTAAATTTTCAACATTTAAAGTAATAGTATCTCCTTCTTTGATATTATATAAGTCTATCTTTTTCGTATGCTTACTTGAACCATCATCAATCGTAATATAAAAATCATTTGATAATATTGCTGCATTTTTATCATCTTTTAATCCTAATTCTTTTAAATATCTGCTAAAATAGTCTTTATTAAATTTAACAATGTCTATCTCTACTTCTGTATCTTCATCTTTAAAAACATATTTGCCATCTTCATACTTTTTTATTTTATCAAGATTAACTTTTTCTAAATTGTCTTTAGTTGCATATTTTTTTAGATTTATTCCTGCATATCCTCTATATGAATAACTATAATCTGTTAAATTAAAATCTTTAATTATTCCATTATACATTTCCAATTTTGCTTGTTTTGAATCTTGTGTACTTCTATCTACTATAGAATCAAGTTGTATATTATATCCATAGTCTGTATAATAATATCCTGTCATTTTATTACCATATTGAATAAATGATGAAAGTCCTATAAATATTGATATACTTACAACAAGTGATATAACTGTTGTTCTATATTTTTTCTTACTTCTCTTTAAGTTTTTAGATGCAATTACCCCGCCTATACCAAATACTTTTTTAGTTATTTTAGATGTTCTTATTTTTCTAGGTTTAATTTTTAAATCTCTACTTTCTCTAATTGCTTCTATTGGTGTTATTCTTGATGCTCTTATTGCTGGGATTAAAGCTGATAAAAATATTGTTATTGCTGACATTGCAACAGTAACTACAATTACAATTGGTGGTAAGTCATATACAAATTTAAAGTTAATCATATCTACCATTAAAATATTTAATATCCAGATTAGAATTAGTACTGCTATAATTCCTAAGAATATTCCTAGAGGAACTCCTATTGCTCCAATAAATAAAGCTTCAACTAATACACTTTTTCTTATTTGTTTTGATGTGGCTCCTACACTTGCCATCATTCCATATTGTTTTGTTTTTTCTGATACTGATATGCTAAAACTATTTCTTATTACAAATACACTGCTTACTACTATTATTGCTATTATTACAACAACAATTGAATATAAAGCTCTTAAGGTCATATCACCCATATTTCCTTCAAATCTTAGGAGCTCACTATTGTATTCTATATTTATGTCTACATTAGTATTGTTTTTAATTGTTTCTGTAATACTTTCTTCAAATTCTTGTTGTGCATTTCTATCACTTGGTTTATTTAAAAGTACAGATATATTAGCATTATTACATTCTGATATTTGATTTTCATTTATTTTTGTTATTACAGTATATCCAGGTCCTGACATTGGCTCTTGTGAATAACTTGGTCTTGATATAATTCCTACTATTTTATATTCTTTTTTATAAGTATCAATAATAGTTTCACTTGCTATATTTGTTTCTTCATCCAGTTGATATGGATTGTGTTGTCCTAAATTAGCTCCTCCTATTCCCTGTCTTTTTCCTATATTTAATTTTAATGTATCTCCTACTTTTAAATCAACTCTGCCATTTGACATTATATGGTTTGATATAACAATCTCACTATCATTTTCCGGCATTCTTCCTTCTTGAAGCTCTAATCCTGAATTTTCTAGTGCCCTATCTGTAAATCCCATAACATAAAGATATGGTTTATATTCATTATAACTATTGTTTAAAACACTGTAACCCAATGTTGTAGTATAAAAATAGGACTTTACATTTTTATTATTTTCTATATATTTAAGTTGGTCTGTTGGAACATCTTCAAATCTTATATGAAAATTTCCATCAGCCTCTTTCGCTGTTTCTACCAAAGTTTTTTGAAAACTCATACACATTCCTGCTACTGCACAAATAAGAGCAGTAGAAAGTGCAACTCCAATAATTGTGACAATCGTTCTTTTCTTATTTTTGCTAAGTGACTTTATTGTAAATTTATTTAGAATATTCATTATCTTTCATCCTCTCTATTTTTTTCATATAATTTCATCCATTGTTTATTTAAATAAAATTAAGTTATTTTATAATTTCTATAGATTTCTACAATCACTTACGATTTTTCCATCTTCTACTGTAATTACTCTATCTGCTTGTCTTGCAATTTCCAAATCGTGTGTAATTATTATTACTGTTTGATTGAATTTTTTATTAGACATTTTTAATAAAGAAACAATTTCATCACTTGCTTTTGAGTCTAAGTTTCCTGTTGGTTCATCTGCTAACATAATAGCTGGGTTATTAATCATTGCTCTGCCTATTGATACTCTTTGTTGTTGTCCTCCTGATAATTGGTTTGGAAGATGATTTGCTCTATTTTCTAAGCCTAAAGTTTTTAGTAATTCATTTAGCCTTTCATTATCTATTTTTTGTCCATCCAAATCACAGGGAAGTGTTATATTTTCTTTTACATTTAATATCGGTATTAAGTTGTAGAATTGATATATTATTCCTATCTGTCTTCTTCTAAAAATAGCTAAATTATCATTATTAAGTGAATATATATCTTTACCATCAATATACACTTTTCCTGATGTTGGTCTATCAACTCCTCCAAGTAAATGTAGAATTGTAGATTTACCACTACCACTTGCTCCTACTATTGCTAAAAATTCACCTTTTTGCACTGAAAATGATATGTTATCAACAGCAGTAACTTTGTTTTCTCCTTTTCCATAAGTTTTAACTAGATTTTCAACTTTTAGTATTTCCATTTTAAAATTCCTTTCTAACACTTATAAGTTTTTCAACTTTCTCGATTTACCAATTAAATATTACTATATCTAAATGACTTTAAAATGACAAAAATAATGAGATATAAAATTTATTATACCTCATTGTTAATTTTTATAATTTAATCTTTTAAACTTTTTATTTTTTCTATGCTTAATTTTGTAATCTGAGAAATAAGCTCTATATCCATATTTTTATTTAACATTTCCTTTGCTATCTCAATTTTAGTTTCCATTTTACCTTCTATTTTGCCTTTTTTTATTCCAGCCTCTTCTGCTCCATGCATTGAACTCTTATATAAATATTCTGATATAAGTCTATTTTCAAATCTCTCTTGTTCTTTTGGATCACTACTTACTTGGTCTAATAATGTTAATGCTCTTTTTACTTTTGGATTTTTTTCTGCTATCATTTTTATTTTCTCCTCCTTTCCACTTATTGCCCATAGCCATTGTTCTAACTTTCTGTCTACTCCCGGATTCTTCTTTATAAACTTTGGTAGTTCTATAAAATGCATTTCTAGATCTTCTGTTGCTATTTCATCTTCCTTCTTGTATCCCATTTCTACATATTCTTTTTCTTTAGTTTTCTCAAATCTCATTTTGGCTATACTATGATAACTATTTCTTTTATAATAATTAAAATTTAATATCCATATCGCTATTGATGGCTTGATTTTTGTATAATCATCTCCTGTTTTCATTTGTGTGCTTATATTCTTACACATATAAAGAGGTCCTCTGTCTGCTAGATTATATTCATTTGCTACTTGCATTTCTATATCTTTGGTAAATATTCTTTTAAATACATAATCATTTGATAAAGTCCATTTTTTAGAATCTATATTTCTATCAGCATTTATATTATTCATTATTCTCCTTTCTAGTATATCAAAAATCATTTGTATTTTCAATAACTTTAATATAATTTAAAACGATTTTTCGTAAACATATTTGTCCAACAAATAAAGTTAATTAAACATAAATAACTTTATAATTATTGCAACTCATATAGTCGTTGACACGAAATCAAAGATTTAAAATTTCATTTTTACTTTTTACTTTAAAATTGGATTTTTTCAAGAAATAATATTTACTAGTAAATAAATTTTGATTAAAAAATCAAGATTAAATATAACCATATATTACCATATGTATCAAATAATATCAATACCATTTTTATATATTTTACAACTTTTCATCGCAATTTTAGACTTTTTTCGACATATATACATATAAAAAAGTACTCTAAAATAATTTCTTTTAGAGTATCCTTTTTGTAACCAATATAATGGCAACAATTTATATTTAATTTTACAAAGTTCTACCATATGTAGTAAATAAAAGTAGAAAAACAACTAGAAATAACAATATCTCCGTATTTTGATTTCCAAATATATTATCTAAAAAGTTCCCATCATTATTTCTATTGCAACAGCAATTATCACCCATTCTAAAACCTCCCCTTTTAAAAGTTAAACTTTTTTTATATGATATAGTATGCTTTTTTCTTTTTATGTGTTACAATAATATTGAATTATTACACATAGAATTTACAGTATAGACAAATTTTTTACTATTATTTTTATTATAGTAAATTTATGGAGGACTTAATAATGTCTAATATAGAATTACTTTCTCCTGCTGGAGATTTTGATTGCTTGAAAGCTGCTGTTCAAAATGGTGCTGATAGCGTTTACTTTGGTGGAGAACTTTTTAATGCTAGAGCTAGTGCTTCTAATTTTGATAATGATGGATTAAAAGAAGCAATAAGATATGCTAAGCTTCGTAATGTTAAAGTTAATTTTACTTTAAATACTCTGCTTAAAGATGATGAACTTAATGATGCAGCTAATTTAGCAAAGTATGTTTATTCTTTAGGAGCAGATGCAATTCTTGTTCAAGACCTTGGTCTTGCAAAATATCTAATTGATAATTTTCCTGAAATGGATATACATAGCAGTACCCAGATGACTGCACATAATCTTCAAGGAGTTTTGCAACTTGAAAGACTTGGCTTCAAGAGAGTTGTTCTTGCAAGAGAACTTTCTCTTCATGAGATTGAATATATCTGTAATCATTGTAATGTTGAAATTGAAACTTTTATTCATGGTGCTCTTTGTATTTCTTATTCTGGACAATGTTTATTTTCAAGTATAGTAGGAGCTCGTTCTGGTAATCGTGGAAAATGTGCTCAAGCTTGTAGGCTTCCTTATGAATTAGTTGAAGGTTCTACTGATAAAGTTATTGATAAAGGATATCTTTTAAGTCCAAAGGATTTATGTGGCTTAAAGTTTATCCCTGATTTAATAAAAGCTGGTGTAAAATGTTTTAAAATTGAAGGTAGAATGAAAACACCTGAATATGTTGCTACTGTTACTAGAATATATCGTAAATATATAGATTTAGCTGAAAGTGATAAACCTTATGTGATTGATGATGCTGATATTAAAGAACTTATGCAAGTATTTAATAGAGGTGGTTTTTCTGAAGGAAATCTTGATAATGAGCCTAATAATAATTATGTATTTACTGAAAAATCTAATAATATGGGGCTTTTGCTTGGTCAAATTTCTAAATATAATTCTTCAAAAGGTTTAATCACTTTTAAAACTCATGAAGATCTTTCCATTGGTGATAATGTTTGTGTTCAAAATGAAGAACATAAGTACACTGTTTCTGAGCTTATGCTAAAGAAAGAAAACATAAAAAATGCTAAAAATGGTGATGTTATAACTATTGGTAGAATCAAAGGAAATATTTCTCTTGGTGATAAAGTATATAAAATAAGTGATAACGAAAAAAATAAGAAAATATTAGAATATATAGATAAGGAAAATAAGAAGATTCCACTATCTTGTATTGTTACTGTAAAAAAAGGATTTCCTATTTCTATGGAAGTTAATTCAATGGATACAACTGATGGTAATTATTTTTCTATGTCTTGTACTAAAACAGTCGATCTAATTCCTATTGATTCAATCAGTAACCCTATTAGCAAGGAAAGAATTATTGAACAAGTAAATAAAACAACTGATACACCTTTTGAATTTAAACGTATTACTGTTTTATTAGATGATAATACATACATTCCTAAAATATCTGCTATAAACAGCTTAAGACGTGATTGTTTAAATGATTTAATCAACCAAGCTATTTCTCGTTTTGAGAGAAAAGATGAAATAATTTCTTTTGAAGATTATAAAAAGCCTTTAAATCCTAATTTAAAAAAGAAAAAAGTATTTTATTCTTTGCAGATAAATAAAATATATCCTGAATATGATTACAGCAAGCTTACAAATGTTGATAGAATATATGTACCAATTAGATATTTCTTGAGTAAAAGATTTAGTGATATTTTGGATATTTTAAAAACTAAAGGAACAATGTATATAAGCCTTCCTACCATATTAAAAGATAATTATAGAAATATAACCTTCCACAGATTAGAGGAATTTATTGAAAAATATAATATTAAAGGATTTGTTATTACAAATATTGCTGGTACTGATAATTTGATTGAAACTGATAGAAATTTACAGATTGTTGGTAATTTTACACTAAACGCATTTAATACATCTTCTATAGATGAACTTAAATCTTTAGGTGTTGATGTTATTACACTTTCTCCTGAACTTGATAAAGAAACTTTAAAAAGTCTTGCTACAAACTCTTCTATTGCCACAGAGCTTATGGTTTATGGAAGAATTCCTTTAATGAATATTGGTTATTGTTTACTAGGAAAAGCTAATAGATGTTACCCTACTTGTGAAACTTTTTGTAGAAAAAATCAATATTATTTAAAAGACAGATTGGGGTATAAGTTTAAACTTCATCAAGATAATGTACAAACAATTACTACATTATATAATAGTAAAATATTATCTATTCCTTTTGATGATATAAATATTGATATAGCAAGAATTAGTGTTTTTGATGAAAGTATTGATGAGATAAATAATGCAATAAGTACAGTAAAATCAGGAAGTATCTTTTCTGGTGAAGATTATACTTATGGAAATTTTAATAGAATTGTATAGAAATTTTTGACTACAATAAAATAAGTTTGAGTGAAATTAAACATTTTACTCAAACTTATTTTTATTTAGATTATTCATTTCATATTTAATTTTTGTTTTATTATTATGCTGTTTTTTCTGTTTTCTTTGCAGTTGTTTTTGGTTCAGCTTTAGTTGTAGTTTTCTTTTCTGTTTTTGCAACAGTTTTAGTTGTTGTCTTTTCTGCCTTTACTTCTTTTTTCTCTACTTGTGGGTATACACTAATTTTCTTCTTATCTCTACCAAGTCTTTCAACTTTCATTATTCCTGTAACCTTTGCAAATAGAGTATCATCGCTTCCAATTCCTACATTTGTTCC
>CANRBH010000034.1 GCA_947628825.1 uncultured Clostridia bacterium
ATAGGAACATATCCAACTGTAAACATATGGTTTGTTCTACTTACTATTTCAAGATTAGCTCTTAAAACTGCATTATACAATGTACTAGAAACTTGGCAAATGCCACCACCGTAATCATTTGTAACTTGACCATTTACATATACACCTGCGACTTTAAATCCAGCAGCTGCTGTTCGTTTTCCAACACTTCCATTAAATGAAAATTCATCTCCAGGCATTAAAACTAATCCATTTATTTTAGAACTTGCTAAAACAACGTTAGAAGATCTATTGGCATCACTTGTAGCATAGCTTGTTGTGTAAGTAGCAAGTTTATTAGGAAAGGCTTCCATTCCGATATCATTAGTAGTTACCTTAGGATATAAAGTTTTAAGTGGAATATTATATGAGTCATTCTCACCTGTAATTAAAGCTTTCGCCTCATCAACTGAAATAGAAAAATCTAAACCAGTAGAAGAAGGATAAACTACAAGGGGTTCTTTTGTATAGTAAGCATCTTTAGCTTCTTTATATATTTCAGTATGTATTTTATCTATATTGATAGCGGATGCTTGTTTTTCAAAAACTGGTATTTCAATGGTATCGGTTGAATAATTATTTGAAGTTAATTTTTCAGTTAGTAAATCTTTTAATTTATCTATATCTACTACAAAACCATTTTTACCAGAATAGATAATCAAATTATTTCCATCTATTTCATAGCTAGGCTCATGCAATCCATCTTGGAAATTCCCTTCCATTTGAGATATTACAGATAAAAGATTGTCAACGTTGTATGAAAAAATAGCACTAATTTCTTTTTTATTTATCATTGAATCTAAAATTTCAAAATTACTTTTAAAAAGATTACCAGTTCTACCAACTAAATATGCTGAGTTTATCATTTTATCAATATCATAGCTTGCACCAACTTCTAAAAGATGCAAAGTATATACTTCATCATTATGTTTTAAAACAATTTCTGTAGAAAGTCTATTGTTAGTTTCTTCAAGGATTTTATTTTTAGCTTCTTCCTTAGACAGTCCAGATAAATCTATTCCTAAAAGAGAAACTCCTTTCATTATATTATCATGATTAGAATTAGCAATAGAAAATGCAGACGAAAATATTGCAAGAAAAATAAAAAGCACAAAAAATAAAATAGCAAAAACCAATAGTACGGTATGTTTTTTCTTAACGACAGGAGTAAATTCAGGATAATTTTCTTTTATTATTTCTTCTGCTTCTTCGATTATTTTATAATCTTCATCAGTGAAAACATCTTCATCTTCACCAGTATATAAAATTGAGTTCATATTTTAACATTCTCCCACTCTATTAAACACTAAAATATAAAAAAAGTAAATATTTATTTAAATATATTTTATTTTTATTTTATTTGTGATATAAGAATAATAGAATATAAAAAATGGAATAATAGTAAAATAATTCCTCAGCATGGCAGCTACGAGATTTTTGAAAAAAATCTTGTAGTGCGGATTCTGAGCGAAGCGTAAAATCGTTCCTTAGCATCGCAGCTACAATGATTTGCAAAGCAAATCTTGTAGTGCGGATTCTGAGCGAAGCGAAGAAAGGAAGAAATTATGAGTGAATTAGAAAGAAAGAGAAAATCAGGTTGGGAAAAAATAAGTGAAGATTTAGAAAGTAGAATTTTTCAATTTGCAGATGAATATATGAACTATTTAAATCAAGCTAAAACTGAAAGAGAGATTGTAGCACTTTCAGAAAAAATAGCAAGAGAAAATGGTTTTAAATCTTTAGATGAATATACAGAATTACATCCTGGAGATAAAGTTTATTTTGTTAATAGAGGAAAAAGCTTATATCTAGCAGTAATAGGAACTAAAAGCATGGAAGAAGGTATAAATATAGTTGGAGCACACGCAGACTCACCTAGACTAGATTTAAAACCAAATCCATTAGTACAAGAAGGAGAATTCGCATATCTTAAAACACATTATTATGGAGGAATAAAAAAATATCAATGGACAACAATTCCTCTTGCTATACATGGTGTTATTGTCAAAGATAGTGGAGAGAAAATAACAGTTTCTTTAGGAGAAAATGATGATGAGCCAGTATTTACAATAACAGACTTACTTCCACATTTAGCTAAAGAGCAAGAGCAAAAGAAATTATCAGAGGCAATAAATGGAGAAAATCTTGCAATAGTTATTGGAAACAGACCTGATGATGAAGAAGAAAAAGGAAAAGACAGAGTAAAGAAGAATATTCTAAAATTATTAAATAAAAAATATGGAATAACAGAAGATGATTTTATGAGCAGTGAGCTTGAAGTTGTTCCAGCATTCAAAGCAAGAACATTAGGATTAGATGAGAGTTTGGTTGCAGGATATGGTCAAGATGATAAAGTATGTGTATATACTTCATTAAGAGCAATATTAAATGTAGAAAATCCAGAAAGAACAGCAGTATGCTTATTCTCAGATAAAGAAGAAATAGGAAGTATGGGAAATACAGGTATGGAATCACATGTATTTGATACATTTATTGCAGAATTATTGAACAAATCTAGAATAAATAGACCAAATTTGTTAGATAAAGTATTTTGCAATTCAAGAATGCTATCTGCTGACGTTGATGCAGGTTCAGATCCATTATACGCATCTGTATCAGACCCACATAATGCTGGACTAATTGGGTATGGAGTATCAATAAATAAGTATACGGGAGCAAGAGGTAAGAGTGGTTCATCAGATGCAAATGCGGAATATGTAGCATTTATTAGAAGAATATTCAATCAAAATGATATAAAATATCAACTAGCAGAACTAGGAAAAGTTGATATAGGTGGTGGCGGAACAATTGCCTATATATTAGCAAATAAGGGAGTAGATGTAATAGATTGTGGAGTACCGGTTTTATCAATGCATGCTCCTTATGAAGTAACAAGTAAATATGATATATTTTCTGCCTATATGGCATATACAACATTTTTCAAAAATTAAGACAATAAAAAGAGATGGAACAAAATTAATTTGTTTCCATCTCTTTTTATGCGTGTCAATGTGTAAGTCTAACGTTTCCTTAAATAATCAAAAAACTTTTTTAAAGGGTTGTTTTCTTTTTCATTTCGAGTAAAGAATAATCCAATTCCGCAAAAAATTATTAAACAAAAGGCAAAAACGAATTGAAAAGCGTTATACATGATTGACTCCTCCTCCAATAATGGTAAGTAAGATTATAGCATTAAATATAGAATAGTTCAATAGAAGTATATTACAAAAGTGTAAATTTTATGTGAAAATTAAAGAAAGTACTTGCCAAAAATTAATACATCGTGATATTATTAAAAAGTAAATTCTTAGGGAAATAAGAGATTGGAGGGAATAAACTTGATAGAAGTTAAAAATGTTACAAAAAAGTATGGTAAATTTGTTGCTGTAGATGATATTAGCTTTACAGTAAAAGACCATGAAATAGTTGGCTTCTTAGGACCAAACGGTGCTGGAAAATCAACAACAATGAATATGATAACTGGATACATAGAACCAACTAAAGGAAAAATTATTGTTAATGGATATGATGTTTTAAAGTCACCAAAGAAAGCAAAAAAACAAATTGGCTATATGCCAGAAAGTGTTCCGCTATATAGTGATTTAACAGTCAGAGAATTTATAAATTATATGGCTGAACTAAAAAATGTTAGAAGAAAAGATAGAAAAGAAGAAGTTAATAAAGTAATAGAAGAAACAGGTCTTAAAGATGTTCAAAAGAAACTTATAAAAAAGATTTCTAGAGGATATAAGCAAAGAGTAAGTATGGCTGGTGCTTTAATTGGCAACCCAGACATTCTAATTTTAGATGAACCAACAGTAGGACTTGATCCAAAACAAATTACAGAAATAAGAAATCTAATTAAAAAATTAGGAAAGAGCCATACCGTTATCTTAAGTTCTCATATTTTACCTGAGGTCAGTCAAATATGTAAAAAAGTTATAATAATAAATAAAGGTAAGATTCTAGCTATTGATACTCCTGATAATCTTGAAAAACAAACTCAAGCAGAAAATAGTATAATGGTTACCGTTGAAGATAAAGAAAATAAGATGGAAAAAATTAATAAGAAAATACCTGATATTAAAGAAGTAAAATTAGTAAAAGATAATGAGGATGGAACAAAACAATATCTAGTTATATCTAATAAAGATTCAGATATAAGAAAACAATTATTTGAAATATTACCAAAACAAAATATAACAATATTTGAATTAAAACAAACAGAGACAACTCTTGAAGATGCATTCTTAAAGGTAATTAACAACAAAGAAGCAGAAGTTGAAAAAGCTAGAAAGACTTTAGAGGAAAAGAAAGCTAAAAGACAAGAAGAATTAAGTAAAATGACAAAGAAAGACAGAAAGAAAGCAATTAAAGAAGATAAAAAAGTTGAAAAGAAAGCTAAAAAAGAAGAATTTAATAAAGAATGGGAAAAAGAAAAGGAAATAATTAAAAAAGAAAAAGAAGAAAAAAAGAAACTAAAACAAGAAAAGAAATCAGCAAAAAAAGCTAAAAAATCAGCTAAGAAGAATGATAAAAAAGTAAAAAAGTTAAATGCAAGTAATCAGAAAGAAATAAAAGAAGAACAAAACAAAAAAGACAATAACAAAGGAAATGTAGAAAATCAAAACAAAAAGGTAGAACAAAACAAAGACATAAAGCAAAACAAAAAAGTAGAACAAACTAAAGCTATGAATCAACTCAAAGAAAGTAAAGTAAGCAATAATAATAAAAACAGTAAACAAAAAAATACTAATGTAAAAGGAAAAAATACAAATCAAAACAATAAAAATAATAAAAACAATACTAATAAAAAAGGAGGTAAAAAATAATGTTAGCTATAATAAAAAAAGAATTAAAGAACTATTTCTTATCTCCAATAGGATATGTATATATAGGAATATTTTTAATAACCTGTAGTTTATTTTTCTACTTAAATATATTTGCATATATGAGTACAGACTTTACAGGTGTATTTAGCTCAAGTGTAACAGTATTAACATTTATTGTTCCTGTACTAACAATGAGAATGTTTGCAGAAGAGAGAAAAAGTGGAACAGAACAAATCTTATTAACATCACCAAAAAGTATTACACAAATAGTATTAGGAAAATTTTTCGGTGCTGTAATAGTAGTAATAATATCAGCATTAGCAACTTTAATGTATTATGCAATACTAGATTTCTTTGGAGAGCCACACTTAGCAACTTCACTTGTTTCAATATTAGGGTTCTCACTATTATCTATAGCATATGTATCATTTGGAATGTTTGCATCAAGTATTACTGAAAATCAAATCGTAGCAGCTGTAATTTCAGTAGGTTTTTTCTTACTTTCATGGTTCTTACCTAATATGATATCAGCAGCAAATTCATTTTCATTAATGAATGCATTTTACAATTCATTTATGAGCGGAACTATTGCAATAGATGGAGTAGTGCTATTCTTATCATTTACAGTAACGTGTATATTATTTACAATAATTGTATTGCAAAAAAGAAAACTAGTGAAATAGGAGGATAAAGAGTTGAGAAAATTTATTAAATTGATAAAAGAAAAATGGCTTAGACAAACAAGTCTTACAATTCTATTGGTAGCAATAATACTTGTTATTTTCCTATTAGTAAATAAAATATTTGATAATTTAAATATAGCACCAATAGACTTTACAAAAGAAAAAGTATATTCATTATCAGATGAATCGAAAAAAGAAATAGAAAAAGTTGAATTAAATGTAACTATGTATTTCTTTGGATATACTGAAGATTCAACAGCTGTTGTTTTAGGAAGACAATATCATGATGTTAATGATAAAATTGAAATTCAAATAATTGATGCAGAAGAAAGACCTGATTTAGCAACACAATATGGAGCAAACTCAACTGACCAACTTGTTGCAGTATCATCAAATCAAAGATATAAAGTAATAGGTGCTTCTGAAATGTATACATATGATAATTCTACTTACGAAACAATTGATATAACAGAGCAAAAACTAACAAATGCAATATTAGATGTTACAATAGCAAAAAAGCCACAAGTATATTTCTTAACAGGACATGGAGAATATGGTATTGAAAATACTTCATATATGTATACTTTAGCACAACAAATAATGAATGAAATAAATGATGTAAATTCATTAGATTTGTTATCATCAGATATGCCAGAAGTTTGTGATGTATTAGTTATAGTAAATCCAATACAAGATTTTACAGATTTAGAAACAGAAAAAATTGAAAATTATATAAATAATGGCGGAAATATCATATGGATGCAAAACCCATATTTGTTTAATGAAAACACAAGCGGTTCAAACTTAGTAAATGTAAATAAGATACTTTCATTGTATGGAATAAGCTTTTCGAAAGGAATTGTTTGTGAGCAATCGTCTGCAAATATGTTAGCAGGAAGCCCAGAACTAATAATTCCAGAAATGAGTTATAATAGCATTGTAAAAGACATATATACAGATGGTTCAATAGTAATGTTAGATGCAGGAAAAATAAATACAGTAGATTCAGAAGCTCTTACAAATCTTAATGTAGAAGCATCACCATTTATTCAATCATCAGAAGCAGCATTTTATAGAGAAGACCCAACATCAAGTATATATACAAAACTTGATACAGATGAAGAAGGACCATTTGTATTAGGAGAAGTTCTAACTAAGAAAATAAATGATGAAAAAAGTTCGAATTTAATAGCAATATCAAATGCATTATTTGCAACAAATGCAACAATACAAATTGGAACAAGCTATGCTACACCAATAGCTTTAAGAAATAATAGAGATATATTATTAAACTCTGTAGCATATCTATCAGATAGAGAAGACACAATTAGAATTAGAAAGGACTTAGGAGTTGTAACATATACAGCAACACAAGAACAAGACAATATAGTAAAAATAATTATATTTGGTGTACCAGTTCTAATTATAGTAGTTGGTATAATAATTACAATATATAGAAAAAGAAGAAATAAATAATTAAGAAAAATAGTGTTTTCTTTTAAAGAAAATACTATTTTTTTGCAATAAAAGCTAAAACATAAATATAGTTATTTTATAAAAAACATTGAAAAGAAAAAGCAAGTGTTATAAAATAGAGTAAATATAAATCCAAACAAAGGAACAAAAACATGAACAAAAAAAATACGAAAAATAAAAAAATAAAGAAGATAATTTTAATAGTATTTTTAGCAATAGTTTTATTAGCTGTTATTGTTGTTGTAGGCTTGTATTTAGGCAATAGTACTATAAGACTTTGGATGGATAAATATATACTAAAAAGGGATATTGGAGAAGAAAATTTGCCATTTATAGAAATTGAGGAAAGCGACAACGTTTCAGCATTTGCATATAGCGAATATGTAGCTACTATAAGTAATAGTACATTAACTTTGTACAACAGTGATGCAAATGTAGTAACTACAATAGATGTAACAGTTACAAATCCTAAATTTTGTGCGAATGGAAGATATTTATTAGTAGCAGATGAAGGTGGGGAAGACTTATACTTAATATATAATAACAGCATGCAATGGCATAAACAGTTAGAAGGAAATATAACGCAAATTACAGTAAATCAAAATGGAGCAGTAGGAGTAGTAATAACAGGAACAACACATAAATCTGTAATAATTGAATATAACATAAATGGGAATGAAGAATTTAGAACATATTTATCAACAAGTACAGCAACTGATGTTGCAATATCAGAAGACAATAAATATTTAAGTTTTGTTGAAATAAAAACAACAGGTACTGTAATTGAATCTTTAGTAAAAACAATTTCAATAGAAAAAGCAAAAACTACTCCAAATGAATCAATGATATATACATATACAACAAACTCAAACACTCTGATTTTAAAAATAAAATATAATGACAATAAAATTGTTACATATTGTGATGATGGAATACATATTTTCTCTAATGGAAATGATGAAGAAATATTAGAAATTGATAATAAAATCAATTTTGCAGATATAAACTTAAATGGACATATTTGTTATATAAGTGAAAATAAATCAGGAATTCTTAACAGTGAATATGAATTAAAAATAAAAAATATTGAAAATAAAAAGGACAATATACATGCAATTAGCAGTGGAGTTAAGAATTTATATTGCAACAATGATATAATAGCAGTAAGCTTAGGAAATGAAGTAGAATTTGTAAAGACTAATGGATGGCTTGCTAAAAAATTTACTTCAATTCAAAACATAAAAGATATAACGATTGGAGATAGTGTTGCAGGAATAATTTACAAAAATAAAATAGAGATAATAAGTGGTTTATAGATAAAGCCTTAAAATCTAAATAAAGTATAAGGAATTAAGCAAAATGATAGTTGATATAATTATTTTAGTAATAATAGTGCTAGCTGCTATATTAGGTAGACACAGAGGATTAACTGTTACATTAGTAAACTTTTTCTCTTTAATTATTGCATTGGTTGTAGCTTTGCTATTTTATAAACCAGTGGGAAACTTTGTTATTGAAAAAACACCAATAGGAGAAAATGTAAAACAAGTAATAAAGCAAAACATTCCAATGAATGGTGATGAAATTGAAATAAATGCAGATTCCCATCTACCAGAAGGAATGAAAAAATATATAGAGGAACAAGTTAATAACGCAAATGAAACAAAGGATGAAGCAATAGAAACTATATCAACTCAATTATCAACAGAAGTAATAATGATAATTTCATTTGTAGGAGTATTTTTAGTAATTAGAGCAGTTCTTTTAATAGTAAAAATACTTTCTAAGATAATAAATAAATTACCAATATTAAAACAATTAGACCATTTAGGAGGAGCTATAATTGGTATTGTAGAAGGAATTATAGTGGTATACTTTATATTCGCAATAATTTCTACAATATCACCAGTATTTGAAAACACACAAATACTTGACCAAATAAATAGTTCATTTATTGGAAAAATGATGTACAATAACAATATTATAATGAATAGAATTAAAAACTTATAAAAATAAGGTTGATATTTTGTACCGTATTTGTTATACTAATTGATAGTTGTAATTAGGAGAGTGAAATAAATTGAAAAAACAAACGAACCCTAAAGGTAAAGTAAATAAAAATAAAAGAAGAAATAAAAGACATCCAGTCAGAACAGTGTTTATAGGAATTTTATTGATAATAATTGCATTTGTAGCATATTTTATGATAAAAGTACAAAGTAATGGTGGAGGAGTCTCTGGAATATTGACTACAGTTATTGGAAGCAACAAGGATGAAATAGCTAATCTTGAAGATTTATATGTTTTATGTATGGGTAAGAGTCAAAATTTAACTGATACAATTATAATAGTTAAGTATAGTCCAAAGACACAGCAAGCATCTATGTTATCAGTTCCAAGAGACAGCTTTGTTGGAAATGATGTAAACTCAGCAACACCATTTGACAAAATAAACGCTAGATATTCTATAAGCCCACAAAAGACAATTGATGCAGTAAACAAACTTACAGGACTTAATTTAAAATACTATATAACAATAGATACAGTAGCATTAAGAGAACTAGTAGATGTAATTGGAGGAGTATATTTTGATGTTCCAATAAAGATGGACTATGATGATATAACACAAGATTTAGCTATACATCTAGAGCCAGGATATCAATTATTGAATGGAATACAAGCAGAAGGAGTAGTTAGATTTAGACATAACAACAATGGAACATCATATTCAGAAGAATATGGTGACAATGACTTAGGAAGAATGAGAACGCAAAGAGAGTTTATAAAAACAGTATTAAGTCAAACTATGAAGGCAAGCAATATCACTAAGATAAATGAATTTGTTGACATAGCAAAAGAAAGATTAGAGACAAATCTATCATGGGATGTAATAAAAAAATATATACCAGCTTTAGTAAACTTTAATATAGAGAATCTAAGATCAGATACACTACCAGGAGCAGCAGGATATTATAATGGAGTTTCTATATTCATAGTAAATACTACAAAAGCAAAAGAAAAAGTTAATGAATTATTTCTAATGACACCAGAAGAATCTGAAGGAAACACAGTATCAAACGAAGTAGTAGTGCCAGAAGTAACAAAACCAAAATCACAAATAAAAATTGAAATATTAAATGGAACAGGATCTTCAAGTAAACTAACAACAGCAGTTACACAACTTCAAAATGTAGGATACAAAATAACTTCAAAAGGAACAACAAATGTAACAAAAACAACTCTTATAATAGACAGAAATAATAATAGTGAAGAAGACAGAAACGCAATAAAATCATTACTTTGCACAGGAACAGTTCAAACAGGATTAAGTAGTGAAAATGTTGATTTCACAATAATATTAGGACAAGATTATTAAAAAAATAGTGGGGGCTATTTTATTATAGTAGCACCCGCTATTTTTAATTGTTATTTATGAAGAATTAAAGAAACGATTATACTTACATAATTATAAATTAAAGTTAAAATTAAATATTATTTTTATTATTATGATTTTTTTTACTTAAAACAATTACAAACAATAGTAAAATTACAAATGTACCAATTAGACCAATTAAAAAATTAGTGTAATCCCCAGAATAAACATCATGAGCAGCAATTAAATCAGAAGTATATTTTTGTCCATTATAGGTGTAGGTAATACTACCAACAACATCGCCTTTAGCAATTGGAGCTAAAAACTTAGTAAATTTAATATTAGGAGTTATATCAATAACTTCATCTTTAGAAATTAATGCTCTAATATCATCTTTTACAATTAAATCAAGAGATTTAGTATTCGGTTCACCGTTTATTATATTAACAGTTCTAGCAACATCCCCACTAGAAACAAAATTGGTATAAGAATAATTATCAAAACCATAATTAAATAATCTAATACAATCAGACTCTCTTGTAAAATCATATTGATTTGCAGTAGCAGAATAACTTGAAAACTCTGATTTAAGTATTACAACAATCAGGTCAATATCTCCTTTAGAAGCAGTAGCAACAATACAATATCCTGCAGGATCAGTATATCCCGTTTTCATTCCATTAGCATATTCATAATAAGTTTTTCTTCCGCTATAAAGCAAAGAATTAGTACATTTACATACACGAGTTTCACCAGTATATTTATCTGTGCTAGGCAAAGAATATTCCATAGTTTTTACTATACTCATAAGTTCTAAATTACTATATGCATATTTAGCAATTAAAGCTAAATCATAAGCAGTAGAATAATGATTTTCATTATGAACACCATTAGGATTTACAAAATTAGTCGAAGTACAACCAATTTCTTTTGCTTTATTATTCATCATATCAGAAAATTTTTGTATACTTTCATTAAACTTTGTTTTTGCATCTTCTGAAGAATCTATCAAATAATTATTTCCACCATTTGCAACATATTCAGCTAAAACAAAAGCAGCATCATTAGCAGATCCAATCATAAGAGCATATATTAAATCTCTTACACTCAAAACTTCACCAGGAATAAGGTTAGCAATAGAATAAGTGGCAGGCACACTATGAACGGCATAGTAGCTCACATTAACCATATCTGAAAACCTACAGTTATCTAAAACTAGTAGGCAAGTAATTATCTTAGTGGTACTAGCTGGATACATCTTTTCATAAGCATTTTTACTATAAAGCACTCTTCCAGAGTTTTGCTCCATAAGAATAGCACTAGGAGCATAAACATCCACATCTGCAGTAACATCATCAGTCGGTGAACCAACTGATTGGCTATTAGGTGTATCTAGGTCAGATAAACCAGTCGATTGACTATCTATACTAGGTGAACCAGCGGACTGAGCAGTGGCTGCATTATTGTCAGATGAACTCGGCGCTGTAGTCGCTAAACACAAATTATAAGAATTAAAAACAAATGAAAAAGCTATGAAAATAGTAATAAATTTATTAAATAATTTCAATTTATGTCTCCTTATATTTTAACAAACGTTATCAATAAAAATTTTAAATAAAAGTTCAAACATAATATTACCAATAAATTAGAAATAAATCAAGATAAACAAGGGTATTAGATAAAAAATTATACATTACTTAGCTACGCGGCATTTTCAAAAATAACTATATTTATGTAAAAAAATTAGCTGTGAATAATAATAGGAAAGGAGTAAAAAATGTTAGACAACATAATAAACAAATTAAAAAATCTAAATGTTAAACAAAAGATAATAGTAGTAATTATTGGACTAGGTTTAGTAATTTTAGGATTCTTATTTTTATATAAAGTATTTTACTCAGAAGAACCTGAAATTATTATAGAAAATGAAATAAGTGAAGAAAACGAAAAACAAATAGAAGAGAATACAGAAACAGAAAGCAAAATAGGAATATTTGAAAGCAAGAAAACAGTTACAGTCCACGTAATAGGAGAAGTTAATACACCAGGAGTTGTAACGTTAGAAGAAGGAGCAAGGATAATTGATGCAATAAATGCAGCAGGAGGTAAAACAGAAGAAGCGGATTTATCAAGAATAAATTTAGCATATGTAGTTGAAGACGGAGTACAAATATATGTACCAAGTATAACTGAAGTTGCAAATATAGGAGAAGATGAAAAAAATGACTATATTAGAGAAGATGCCGGAGAAGGAATAATCATATCAACAGCAACTCAAGAAGAAGGAGAAGAGAAGCAAACCAAAGTAAATATAAACACAGCAAATTTAGAGAAATTACAAACATTACCCGGAATAGGAGAAAGTACAGCAAGAAAAATAGTAGAATACAGAGAGCAGAACGGAAAATTTCAAAGTATAGAAGATATAAAGAATGTATCAGGGATAGGAGATAGTAAATTCAATAGCTTAAAAGATTTGATAATAGTGTAAAACTCTAGACAATTATTAATTTCTATGTTATAATTTTCCAAAATATAAAAACAGCGAAAATGCGACAAAAAACTACAAAAATAAAAGTTCTAGTAAACTAGAACTTTTATTCACCTAAGTGAAACCAAAATTAATTAGCATTTAAGGTTAAACCTTATTTTAACTCATTATGCTATTTTAGATAGTAATTTAATAGCATAATCAATATATCATTAAAAAGGAGAAAAGTCAACATGTTCAAGGAAAAAAGCTATAACATAGGACTAGATATTGGTGTAGCTTCTGATGGATGGGCAGTAACAGATGAAGAAGGAACACGGAAGTTTAACAGTTAATTAAAGAAAAATTTTACAAAAGTATTGCAAATACTTTATTTTTTTGTCAAATTTCAA
>CANRBH010000035.1 GCA_947628825.1 uncultured Clostridia bacterium
TTGGCCATTTGCATTAGAGATATTATTCCTTCTTGCATTCTAGCACCACCAGAACAAGCAAATATTACAAGAGGTAATTTGTTTTCAATTGCTTTTTCTACAGAATAAGTTATTTTTTCTCCAACAACACTTCCCATACTGCCCATAAAAAAGTTACTATCCATTATGCAAATTACTGTTTCAATTCCATTTATAAGACATGTTCCACACTTAACAGCTTCATCTAATTTAACTTTCTCTCTTAAATTATCTAACTTTACTTGATATTCTGGTAAGTTTAGTGGATTCACTGTATCAATATTTAGTTCAAATTCTTTAAATGAATTTTTATCTGCAATTTGTTCTAATCTTCTTCTACAAGATATTCTAAAATAATATCCACATGATGGACAAATTCCATAGTTTTCTTTTAAAGTTTCTTTATATATAATTTCTTTACACTTTTCACATTTAACCCATTTTCCAACTGGTATATCAACTTTATTGTCTTTCTTTACAACTGAGTTATTTTCCCTTTTCTTTATTTTATCAACAATCATTTTTAACCTCTTAAAATTTTTATACTCCTTGTAAGTCATCTATCTACGATTTTTGACTTGCCATAGAGAATAAATCATAGTAATCTTTAAAACCTTACTTTCTATTAAGCATTTTCTCAATAAATGATGTATCATAGTTTCCTCTTATAAAATCTAAATCTTTAATAATACTTAATAAAAAGTCTATATTAGTATCAATTCCTTCAATTACTAATTCTTCTAATGCTCTTTTCATTTTAGCAATAGCTTCATTACGACTTACTCCATGTGCTATTATTTTAGCAATCATTGAATCATAGTTTGGCGGAATTACATATCCTTCATAAATAGCTGTATCTACTCTAATACCATTTCCACCCGGAAGGTTGAGTCCTGTTATCTTTCCTGGAGATGGTCTAAAATGCTTACTTGGATTTTCTGCATTTATTCTACACTCTATTGAATGTCCTTTAAATTCAATTTCTTTTTGCTTATATCTTAGCTTTTCTCCTGCTGCTATTCTAATTTGTTCTTTTATTAAATCAATTCCTGTATTTTCTTCTGTAATTGGATGTTCCACTTGAATTCTAGTGTTCATTTCCATAAAATAAAAGTTTTTATTCTCATCAACTAAAAATTCTATTGTACCAGCATTTGTATAACCTGCTGCTTTTACAGCTTTTAGAGCTGATTCGCCTAGTTTATTTCTTAACTTATTCTCAATTACTGGTGATGGTGTTTCTTCTAAAACTTTTTGATGGTTTCTTTGTATTGTACAATCTCTTTCTCCTAAATATACACTATTACCATATTCATCTGCCAAAATTTGAACTTCTATATGTCTTGGATTTTTAATAAATTTTTCTATATATATTTCGTCATCAGAAAAAGCTGCTTTTGCTTCTTGTCTAACTAATTTATAATTTTCTTCTAGTTCTTCTTTATTATTAGCTACTCTAATACCTTTGCCTCCACCACCACTTGAAGCTTTAAGCATTACTGGATATCCTATTTCTTCTGCCACTTTTACACAATCAGTTAATCCTTTTACACTACCGTCTGAACCAGGTATTACAGGAACTCCAGCCTTTTTCATTGTTTCTTTTGCATTTGCTTTATTTCCCATTGCTTCAATTACTTTATATGATGGGCCAATAAATTTTATATTTGACTCTTCACAAATTTTTGCAAAATTACTATTTTCTGATAAAAAACCAAAGCCTGGATGAATGCTGTCTGCTCCCGTTATATTAGCTGCTTCAATTATGTTTTTGATATTTAAGTAGCTTTTATTTGATACAGCCGGACCTATACAAACTGCTTCATCTGCTAATCTTGTATGTAATGAATCTTTGTCAGCTTCTGAATAAACAGCAACTGTTTTTATATTCATTTCTTTACACGCTCTAATTATTCTAACAGCAATTTCTCCACGATTTGCTACTAAAATTTTATTCATTTTTACAATGCTCCTTTCCATTGCACAAAATTAAATTGATAAAATTTTTCAATACATTAATTTAAAAAATGCACATTATTACATTACTGCAAAAGTAAGTTCACCTTTTGCTGCTATTTTTCCATCAACTGTTGCTATTGCTTCTCCTACTCCTACTGGTCCTTTTCTTTTTATAATCTTAACTTCCAATTTTAATTTATCTCCTGGAACCACCATTTTCTTAAACTTCATTTTATCTATTCCACCAAAAATCGCATTTTTTCCTTTATTTTCTTCCATTGACAAGATTGCAACTGCACCAGCTTGTGCTAAACTTTCTGTAATAAGTACTCCTGGCATTATTGGATTTCCTGGAAAGTGACCTTTAAAATACCATTCATCTTCATTTACATTTTTATAAGCCACAGCACTTTCTCCTGGAATATAATTTTCTACTTCATCTATCATCAAAAATGGCTCCCTTTGTGGAATTATTTTTTTTATTTCTTCTTTATCTAACATTTTTATTCCTTTCTTTACTTTTTCATTATTTGGTGCTATAATTTTTTGTATAGCAGTTTGCTAAAAAATTTAAAGGAGGGATTACCTTTGAAACCAGCTTGTTTTGACTATGGAACCAATAACGAACTTTCAGCATGGCGTGCATATCTATATGCGTTCGTTAATTCACCTTCTGATCTTAAGCTGTATAAAAGTAACTTTTTTGTTGTTCCAAAGCTTTTAAAATACTTTGCACCATATCTTACTCCTAACGGTAAAATCATTTCTGGTACAGTAATAAATTCAGAAGATTTGGACAGAAAAGATAAATTATACTTGCGCAGAGTCTCGGAAGCTCTTATCTTAGCTGGTGCTGCTGATGGATACCAAATTACCAAAAGTGGCAAAAATGAAATCATTACTTTCGAGTAACCCTATGGCCGGTGGAGCTTTCCCCGGCTTTTGTTATGATTTTTAGCTTTTATGTAAAAAATTTCTTTTGATTTTATATATCAGGTTTTGGTAATGCTTATACTATTCTAAATAAAGGCTTACCATATTCAACAGGTTCTCCATCTTTTACATATATTTCTGCAATTTTACCAGTATATTCTGACTCTATTTCATTCATAAGTTTCATTGCTTCAATTATACAAAGTACATCTCCTTCTTTAACTTCTGTTCCTACTTCAACATATGGATTACTGCTTGGAGATGGCTTAATATAGAATGTTCCAACCATTGGGGACTTAACAATATTTCCTTCCTTTTGTTCGTTACTAAGATTTTCTTGATTTTCATTATTATTTTCTTCATCAGCAATTTCTTTTTTTGCATCATTATTTTTTACATTAGTTATTTCTTTAATTACTGTATTTTCTTTTTTCTCCATTTTAATCTTAACACCATCTGGAAACTCAATATCTATTGAGCTTAGTTTTGAATTTCCCATATCATCCATAAGTTGTTTTATTTTTTCATATTCCATTTTTATTTTTCCTTTCCTAAGGTACAAGATTTAATTCAATCTCGTTTTCTTTTTTAAGCCTCATATTTTTATTTTATGTCTAATCCTCGTATTTTTTCAATATAATGCTTGCATTATGTCCGCCAAATCCTAGTGAATTAGACATTACATACTTTAAATCTTTCTTTATATTTTTATTAGGTACTACATTTAAGTCACATTCTTCATCTTTTACCTTGTAGTTAATTGTTGCTGGCACTAAAGATTTTTCAATAGCTTTTGTACAAACAACTGCTTCAACTGCACCTGCTGCACCTAAAAGATGTCCTGTATTACTTTTGGTAGAGCTTACTAATAATTTTTCTTTTAGGATATCTATATCTCCCTCTTTTTCTAGTAATGTTTTTATTGCCTTTGTTTCTGTTGAATCATTTAAAGATGTTGATGTTCCATGTGCATTTATGTAATCAATATCAGTAATATTTATATTAGCGTCATCTAAAGCTCTTTCCATTGCTCTTATAGCACCATCTCCAGATGGATCTGGTGAAGTAATATGATATGCATCAGATGTTGCACCATATCCTACAACTTCTGCATAAATTTTAGCGTTTCTTTTTATAGCATGTTCTAATTCTTCTAAAACAAGTACACCAGCACCTTCACCCATTACAAATCCGCTTCTTTCTTTGTCAAAAGGAATTGATGCTCTATCTTTTTCTTCTGCACTTGATAGTGCTTTCATATTTTCAAAACCAGCTATTCCAACTTCACATATTGCTGCTTCACTTCCACCTGCTAAAATTACATCTTCATATCCATTTTTTATAGTTCTATAAGCTTCACCTATTGAATGTGTTGAAGATGCACATGCAGATACTATTGAAATAGATTCTCCTTTAAGTTTTAGTTCAATAGCAACGTTTCCTGCTGGCATATTTGCAATAGCCATTGGTATAAACATTGGTGAAACTCTTCGATTACCTTTTTCAAAATTAACCTCACATTGATTTTGAATTGTAGTAAGTCCACCTATACCTGAGCTTATAAATATACCTACTTTATTAAAGTCTGTGTTTTCCTCTGTTATTTTGCTATCTTTTAAAGCTTCTTTAGCTGCTACAATTGCAAACTTGGAGACTCTATCGAATCTTTTTATTTGTTTTGGATCGAAGTATTTTTCTTCTTCAAAATTTTTAACTTCAGCATCAAACTTGGTTTTGAAGTTAGTAGTATCGATAGCTTTAATCTCATCTACACCACATTTATTTTCTTCAATACCTTTCCAAAATTCATCTACATTATTTCCAATTGGAGTTATTGCTCCAAGTCCTGTAATTACAACTCTCTTTTCCATTTTTATTATTCCTTTCTACATTAACATTCCACCATCAATGTTTATTACCTGACCTGTAATATAACTGCTTTCATCAGATGCCAAAAATTTAACTACATTGGCAACATCTTCAGCCTTTCCTACTTTTCTTAGTGGAATTGTATTTAATATATTTTCTTTTACACTATCACTTAAAACATTTGTCATATCTGTTTCAATATAACCAGGTGCTACTGCATTAACTAATATATTTCTGCTTGCAAGCTCTTTTGCTAGACTTTTAGTAAATCCTATTATTCCAGCTTTTGAAGCTGAATAATTGCTTTGTCCAGCATTTCCTGCTATACCAACTACTGAAGAAATGTTTATTATTCTTCCACTTCTTGCTTTCATCATGTATCCTGCTACATTTTTAGTCATATTAAATGTTCCAACTAGATTTACATCTATTACACTTTCAAAATCTTCTTTTTTCATTCTTAAAAGTAATGTATCTTTAGTAATACCCGCATTGTTTACTAACACATCAATTTGTCCAAAGTTTTCTATTATTTGTTTTGTCATATTTTCACAATCTTCGTAACTTGATACATCACCTTTAACAGGCAAGCATTTTACATTTAAATTTTCTATTTGTTTTTTTAGATCTTCTAATTCATTATTTTCTGTTCTGTAATTTAATGCTATATTATAACCTTCTTTTGCAAGAGTTAATGAAATTTGTTTTCCTATTCCTCTTGTAGCTCCTGTAATTAAAGCAACTTTACTCATTTTGTTTTTTCCTTTCTATCTTAATAATTTTTATAGTTGTTATTTTTTATTGAATTTTTTTCTTAGCTTTAGTTCTAATTTCTTTAGTATTTTATGATTAACTTTTTATTTGTCTTTTAATTTCTAGCACAGTTTCTTCAAAACTTTTCTTATCATTTATGTTATAAAGTTTTACATTCTGGTCTGTTTTCTTAACAAATGATGTTAATATCCTTCCTGGGCCAATTTCTATAAATGTATCTACTCCATAATCTAACATTGTTTTTATGCTTTCTGTAAATCTTACTGGACTTATGATATGCTTTGACAAAATATCTCTGATGTTATCATTATTTTTATATATTTGTCCATCTATATTTTTTATAACTGGTGTTTCAAAATTATTAAATCTTACATTTTCAAGTTCTTCTTTTAATTTTTCTGAAGCTTGAGATAACATCTTTGTATGAAATGGACCAGATGTTTTTAATGGTACTGCTCTTTTAGCTCCCATCTCTTTTGCCTTTATCATTGCTTCTTCTACTGCTACTTTTTCACCTGAAATTGCAATCTGTCCAATGCAATTAAAATTAGCTAATGTTACAAAACCTGAATTTATACTGTTGCAAATATTTCTTAAAGTTTTTTCATCTAAGCCAATTATTGCAGACATAGACCACTCTCCATCTGGCACTAAGTCTTGCATATATTTTCCTCTTTTTTTTACTAATTTTATTCCATCTTCAAAGTTCAAGCATCCACTATATATTAAAGCAGAATATTCTCCTAAACTTAGCCCCATTGATATAGCTGCGTTGATATTCTCTTTCTTTAATAACTTTAAAATTGCCATACTCATGGTTAAAATACAAAGCTGAGTGTATTTAGTTTGATTAAGTACATCCTCTTTTTCAAATGTTATTTTTGCTACATCAATATCTGTTACTTTTTTTACTTCTTCATAAATATTTCTATATTCTTCAAAATTTTCATATAAATCTTTTCCCATTCCAACACTTTGGGAACCTTGACCTGGAAATAAAAATCCTATTTTCATTTTTTATATTGTTCCTTCCTAGTTAAAAACTCTAGTTGGAAAAGAATTAAATTTTGGCTAGGAAAACAAGTTTAAAATTTATGAGGCGTACTTTTCTGTACGTTGAACAAATTTTAAATGAAGTTTGACAACGCCAAAATTGTAATTATTTTTCAACCTTCAATAAATATCTTTCAAATCTATTGCAAAATTCTTTTATAATTCTTAGATTATCCACTTTAATTCCATATTCTTTATAAATAGATGTTGCTATATCTTTAATATCTTCTTCAAATTTCTTTTTTGCTGTATTTATTCCAACACCAATTACTATCTCTTTTACATTTTCACCATTTAATTTTGTTTCCGTTAATATTCCACCAATTTTTTTATTGTGCAAAATTAAATCATTTGGTTCTTTTATTTCTAATTTTATCTTGTAAAAATCATAAAATATCTGTACAAAAGTTCTAGCAATTTCAATTGTTATATTTTCTAATCTTTTTGCTTTACAGTTTGGAAAAAATACAAATGAAAATGCAATGTTGCCCTTTTGTGTCGTATACCACGTTCTTCCATGTGTGCCTACTCCTGCAGTTTGTATATCTGCCATAATGATTGTTCCATTTTTTATATTATTTTTTTCCAGTCTTCTCCAAACTTCTTTTTGAGTCGAATCTATTTCTTTATAGTAATAAATTTCACTTCCTATTATTTTGGTGACTAGTCCTTCTATTTTGATTTTCTTCAATCTGTGAATCCTTTCTAAATTACTTTTTTGTTTCAGCATAACTTTTTTAAGTATTATTTTATGTCTTTTTCTAAAGAACTGTTTTCATTTCTTCTTGTCTTTTTATTTTTGATGTTGTTGTTTTTATTAAAGGTACTTCTGTTAATATTACTTTTCTTACTGCCTTATATGGTGGCATTTCCTTATTTATTTCCTTTATTTTTTTATTTAAAGCATTGTATATTTCTTCATCTTTTTTTACTTTGTATGCATCTTCCATTATCTTTCTATCAAATACTATTTTTGCATTTATTCTTATATCTTCTTTGTCATCCTTATTAGCTTTTCCAAATATAAAAGATTCTTTTACACCTTCAATCCTGTTAATTAAACTTTCCATTTCTTCCGGAAAAATATTTTTTCCGTTTTTTAATACAATAACACTTTTTTTTCTTCCGCAAATAAAAATATATCCATCTTTATCTATTTTTGCTAAATCCCCTGTGTAAAACCAACCATCTACTAAAGATTCTTCTGTTGCTTGTTTATTTTCAAAATATTCAAGCATAATGTTTGGACCTTTTACAACAAGTTCACCTATACCTTCACTATTTACATCTTCTATTTTTGCTTTTACATGTGGAAGAGCTTTTCCTATTGAGCCTACCCTAAAGTTTTCATTTGTTTCAACTCCTATAACAGGAGATGTCTCAGTAAGTCCATATCCCTGACATAAATTTAATCCAAAGTTTCTAAAACCTTCCTCAACTTTTGGATCTATTGCAGCTGCACCACTTATAAGAAGTTTAATATGTCCCCCAAACATTTGGTGGATTTCCTTAAATACTTTTTTCTTTTCATCCATTGATTTATCTTTATATTTTTCTACTAATTTATTTACTTCTTCAAGTTTTCCTTCTTTTTCTAGTTTTTTAATAATTGTTTTATAAAAACTTTCATAAATTGCTGGAACACATGACATAAATGTTATTTTATATTCATTTAAGTTTTCTGGAATATGTCTTATTCCATCACAAAATGATGTTTGACTTCCACAATATAGTGAAAATAAGAATCCTACTGTACATTCAAATACATGGTGAAGTGGTAAAAAAGACAATATTCTATCTTCCGAATTTATATCAAGAACAGATTTTAAATCCATTAAGTTTGAGCATATATTTTTATGTGATAAAGCTACTACTTTTGACTTTGATGTTGTTCCTGATGTAAATAACATTATGTTCATCTTAGTTGGGCTAATTTTAGCATCTATAAATTTTCTATTTCCTAGTCTTAATAATTTTTTTCCTGTTTCAATTAGTTCAAGTTCTGAATAAACTCCATCTTTGTGTTCTTTTAAATCCATTGAAATAAGTCTTTTTAGCTTACCTGTACCCCTTCTAATTATTCTATTTAACTCATCCTTGTATTTTTCTGAATAAAATATTGCTTCAACTCCAGACCTTTCTATTAGGCTTTCTAACTCGTTTTCTGGAAGTGACTTGTCAAGTGGTACTACTATTCCAGTTCCACAAACTATTGCTAGATAAGCAATTTCCCATTCATATCTATTTTCTCCAATTACTGCAATTTTCTTTCCTTTTAAGCCCATTTCTATTAGTGCAGTTCCTAGAGCATCTATCATTTCTCTAACTTGTTTATGTGTTATAGTTAAATATTTTTTATTTTCATCTTCTATATTTGATAATCTTACTTTATATGCTGGTCTATTTCCATAGATTTCTCCTGTTTTTTTCAGCATATCTTTTAAATCTCTAATTTGTATTTTTTCCATTTTAAACCTCTTTTGCATTTTTGTATCCAATATAATCGTTGATACGAAATATAAAATTTCGACAACGATTTAATTTGACTTTAATATTTTATCACTTTTTTCCAGTATAGTAATTAGACTGGTAGGTCAGTACAAAAATGAAAGTTTTAAAAATAGTATTATTTTAATTTATCCATAATATACTGCTAATATGGAGGTTTTAAACTAAAAAAATTGAGTTTTAAGAAAGGGATGAAATTTTTAATGTCTAAATTTAAGCTTTATGCAAAATCAATACTTTTTCCTGTTGTATTAGGAGGGCTTGTTGGTTTAATTATATCTGGCTCAATGGATTACTCTTCACTTAATAAACCACCACTTTCTCCTCCTGCAATATTATTTCCAATTGTTTGGACAGTTCTTTATATTTTAATGGGAGTGTCATATGGAATACTTAAAGATAAATCGCTTGTAGACGAAAGCATAAATCAAATATACTTTACTCAATTATTTGTAAATCTTTTATGGCCTATATTCTTCTTTGTATTAAAATGGAGATTATTTTCATTTATTTGGATATTACTTTTAGTATTTTTAGTGGCAATTATGATTTATCGTTTTTGCAAAAAAGATAAAGTAGCAGGTTTGCTTCAAATACCTTATCTACTTTGGACTATATTTGCAACATATTTAACTTTAGGAGTTTATTTATTAAACTAAATATACAGTCTTTTCTAAAGTACGAAAAGAACCAAGTTTCATCTTTAAAACTTGGTTTCTTTTATAGTTTTAAACTTTTTTTATTACTCTTTAAGTTCTTTGGCTAATTTGCCTATTGCTTTAGTTTCTATTCTTGATACATATGAACGAGATATTCCCATTGATTTTGCAATCTCATTTTGTGTTTTTGGTTCTTTACCATTTAGTCCAAATCTTAACTCAATAATTGTTCTTTCCCTTTCTTTTAAGATACTTTTTATTTTTTCATATAATTTCTTTATTCTTAATTTTAATTCAATTTCTTCATCTATTGGTTTGTCTTCATTTTCTAAAACTTCTTTTAGAGTAATAGTATTATCATCTTTATCTTTTCCTATTGGCTCTTCTAAATATACTTCTGAGTTTAGTTTTTTTGAGGACCTAAGATACATAAGAATCTCATTGTCAATACATTTTGATATATATGTTGAGAGCTTAATATTCTTACTAGCATTAAAGCTATTTATACCTTTTATTAGTCCTATTGAGCCTATTGAAATTAAATCATCTTGGTCAACATTGGAATTTGAATATTTTTTACAAACATGGGCTACTAATCTTAAATTGTGCTCTATTAAAATGTTTTTTGCTTCTTCATCACCCTCACTCATCATTTGTATATATTTCTTTTCTTCTTCTTGACTTAGAGTTTCTGGAAAAAGATTATTGTTCGTTATGTATCCAACTGCATACATTCCTGAGCCTAAAAATGTTAAAAATCCTGATAAAGTAAGGCCTAACATAAAAGCACCTCCATTGCAACTTACATATTTATTATATGCAAAAGTTTAATGAAAGTGCCTGACCATTGCTTAAATTCTTTACTACATAAAATATAGCATATAATCATTGCAATATTGCTTAAATATATGCTATATTTTATAACTTATTTTTATAAATATTTAATCATTTTTATTTTAGTATAATTTCTTTATTTCTTCTTCTGTCAGTTCTGTTAAACTAGATATATATTTAATATCTTTCCCTTCTATAATTAGTTTTTTGGCAATTTGAACTTTAATTTTTTCAGCACCTTCTTTAACTCCTAAACTCTTTATTGCCTTTTCATCCATTATCGCTTTTAATCTTAAATCAGCTAGTCGTTGCATTTTTTCATCTTCACTCATCTCTTTTACTGTTACTATTGCTTCTTTTATTTCTTCATTCTCTTTCATTATGGCTTGCACCTCCTCTGATTCTGGATTGTCTAAAAATAACATCCATTGTGCTTTCTCATTGTTGCTATTCTTTTGATATTCCTTCTTTGCTTTCTTTAAATTTATTATATTTATTTCTAACAAATCTGTCAATACTTTTTCACGATATTTCGTTTCTATCAATTTCCACTTTGCTTCCATTTCCTCTATTTCTTTCATCTCGTCTATTTCAAAATCTATTATTGCTATTAAGACTACTCTTTTTATTTTTTCATATTCATCACCTCTTTTTACTTGATCTGAATAAAGTCTTGTTAAATAAAATAATAGCCTTCTTATAAAGTTATCTTTATTTAATAATTGAACTTCTACATCTACTTTTTCATTATTATTTATATCTAATTGCAAGTCTAATATCCCTAACTTATCATTCGGTCTACTTCTTATCAACTCTTTATCATCATTTATTTCTATTTTTTCTACCTTTTCTCCTAGCATTGCTTGTACAAATGATTTTGTTATTTCTAGATTATTTTTTCCAAATAGACTTTGAAATACTATATCTACTTTTGGGATAAGTGTTTTATATTTTTTATTTTCTTTTGTTAAATCATTCTCTTTGTTTGTTTTTATATTTTTTTCTTCTATCAATAGACATTCCTTTAAGTTTATTTTACAATTTTTGATTTCTTGGGATTATTTTACGAATAAAATAATTTGAAAAAATTTTTTGATTAAATTTTATAAGAATAAATTAATAATTGTTATTATACTTCCATAATATGGTATTGTCAATATATTTTATAAATTAATATAAAGAATAATTAACCTCAAGCAATTTCCTTAATAGGTTTTACTTGAGGTTAGTTTTATTTTTTTCTTCTTATCATCCATCCTTCTTTACATTTAATAGGCAGATGAATTTTTACAGATTGTCCTAATTTTCCCGGATTTACTGTTTCTATTTCTTCATCAGTTTCTGTGTCCCACATTTTATTTATTGTAAATTCTTCTACTGTTATTTT